>NZ_DBHIIC010000039.1:0-14102 GCF_057248345.1 Filifactor sp.
AACAAAGTAAGTCTATTTGAAAATAATATCGTTCTTTATCAAGAAAACTTCGATACTTCCTAGGCTACTATTATCCCTCAGTAGATTCAAATAAAATACTTAATGATTCATTGTTGAATGTTTTGTATATTGCTTTTGCAAACAATGGTGCCGAAGAAATTACACGAATCTTATCCATTTCTTTTTCTTTTGGTAAAGCAATCGTATCTAAAATTACAATTTCTTTGATACAAGAGTCTTTTAATCTTTGAATTGCCGGACCTGAAAATACAGGGTGTGTGCAAGAAGCATAAATTTCTTTTCCACCCATTTTACGAATTGCTTCTGCTGCATTTACCAATGTACCTGCAGTATCAATCATATCATCAATCAATAAAATGTTTTTATCTTTTACATCCCCGATAATATTCATTACTTCAGAAATATTTGCTTTTGGTCTTCTTTTATCTACAATGGCCATTGGAATATCCAATTTTTCTGCAACGGCTCTTACTCTTTTTACACTACCATGGTCAGGAGACACCACTACAAGATTTTCAATTTGTTTTTTTGCAAAATAGTCTACTAAAATCGGCCCGCCTAACAAGTGATCTACCGGTATATCAAAGTATCCTTGAATTTGATTAGCGTGTAAATCCATTGTCAGTACTCTATCTGCACCTGCAGCTTCAATTAAATCCGCAACCAATTTTGCAGTGATAGGATCTCTTGATTTTGCTTTTCTATCCTGTCTTGCATATCCATAGTATGGAATTACAGCTGTGATTCTTCCTGCAGAAGCTCTTTTTAGAGCATCTATCATAATCAACAGTTCCATAAGGTTATCATTTACAGGATCACAGGTAGATTGCACAATATAAGTATCTGCTCCACGAACACTTTCATTGATATTGATGGATATTTCACCATCACTAAACTTGTTAACTTGTGCTTCTCCCAAAGGAACTCCTAATCCATCAGCAATTTTTTGAGCCAATGCAATATTCGAATTTCCACTAAAAATTTTGATTTCATTTCCTCTAATATTCATTAGAATGCCCCTCCCAAAAACAAATTATTTCTTTTTGATTAAACCTTTTCTGCTCGTCCAATTTTCTTTAATACGTTCTTTACTTCTCGCCACACAAAGTGCATCATCCGGAACATCAATTGTAATGGTAGAACCTGCCGCAACAAATGACATGTCTCCTATTTCAACCGGTGCCACTAAATTTGAATTGGAACCGATAAAGGAATTGTCACCGACTGTAGTTCTGTGTTTGTTTTTTCCATCATAATTGACAAAAACTACTCCGCACCCAATGTTGACATTTTTTCCTACATCAGCATCTCCAATATACGCAAGATGAGATGCTTTGGAATAATCCCCAATTTTTGAATTTTTTATCTCAACAAAATCACCTATTTTAACATGTTTTCCAACATGTGCATTAGGTCTAAGATATGCATAAGGGCCGATTGTACTATATTCTTCCACAACAGCTTCTATCAAAGTTGAGCTTTTGATTTCTACACCGTTCCTAATGGTACAATTCTCTATTGTCGTATTTTCACGGATGATACAGTCTTCACCTATCACTGTATTTCCTGAAATTCTGGTATTTGGATAAATAATGGTATCTTGACCAATCACAACGGACGGGTCGATGTATGTAGTATCTTCATCCAAAATAGTCACTCCATTATCCATCAAAGTACGGTTAATTCTACGTTTTAAAATCTGACTAGCCTGTGCCAATTGTTGTCGGTTGTTGATTCCAATGATTTCATTTTCATCAGCAATACACAAAGAAACAGTTCCCTTCTTTGCAACATTTTCAAAAACATCAGTTAAATAATATTCACCTTGACTGTTTTCTGTCTTTAATGTGCTTAGTTGTTCTTTTAATATTTTCCCTGAGATAATATAGGTTCCGGCATTGATTTCACAAATCTTTCTTTGTTCATCCGTCGCATCTTTCTCTTCTACAATCTTTGAAAAATGCTCGCCATTTCGTATGATTCTGCCATAATTAAATGGATTCTCTACAATGGCAGACATCACAACAGCGTCACTATGTTGCTTCAAATCTATCATTTTTTGCAATGTGACATCTGTAATCAACGGAGTGTCTCCACATATAATCAGCACATCGTCATCATCTTCAATCAAATCAATCCCCATCATAACTGCATGCCCTGTTCCCAATTGTTCTCTCTGAAAAACACAATCAGCACTACCGGCGAGATACTCTTGTACGGTATCGCCGGCATGTCCTACTACAACAATTGGTTTTTTCTCTGATAAAGCACAACAATTCTTTAACACATAATCAATCATAGGAACATCTAGTATAGAATGCATAACCTTAGGATGTTTCGATTTCATTCTAGTTCCTTTTCCTGCTGCCAGAATGATGCTTTGTAAACTCATAGTCTTTTCCCTTCTATGCTTTTTATAATAACCAACAATTTCATATTATCATTTTTTCAACAAAAAGTCATTATAATTTTAACCTATTGAGCTCGTGGAGTAAACTCATGAACCTTGATTCCACGTTCTTTCATTTTCTCTACCAATAAAGGTAATTGTTCCCCTTTCAGACGGATAGAAATCTCAGTAATCCCCATAATATCTGTGTTATATTGAGTGATATTTGTAATATTAGCACCATGCTTTTCGATAATGCGAGTGATGTTACTCAACACACCAACAAAATCATCTGCATGGATGACTACTTTAGCATCTTTAAGACCATACACACTTACTACAAGTCCAAAGATTGCTTTTTGTGTAACAATACCCAAAAATTCATCCTTTCTATTGACGATAGGAACAAAGCTGATGTTATTCACCGAAAATTTCTCAGCAACTGTCTCAACATAATCCGTATCCAAAGCAATCGACTTGTTCAAACTCATGTACTTTTCCAAAGGATCTTGGAGCATTGCTCTAACTTCTTCTTCATTAGCTCTTTTCAAAAATAAATCCTCTAAAATGTTTTTTGCGTGTAATACCCCTAAAAACTTGTTATCTTGAACAACAGGCAAAGACAAAAATGAGTTGTCTGAGATAATATTTAACCCTTCTTCCAAAGTCTGGTTTGGAGATAATTTAATCAACTGATTCTCCGGTGTCATAACTGTTCTTGTAATCATAAAAGTTCCTCCTCAATTTCCCATAAAATATTATTAATAAAATACTCTTATTTTCATAATTCTACTCTTGTCTACTTTTTCAATGACAAATCGAATAGATTCATAATTTATAATTTCTCCTGTTTTAGGAATTTTACCCAAAATTCCTAAAATAAATCCTCCAATGGATTCAAAATCCTCTGATTCAAAATGAGTTCCGATTTCTTCATTTAGATCTTCCAAACGAACAGAACCATTTACAACATATTCCCCTTCCTTAATACAAACAATATCTTCTTCATCTTGTGGATCGTACTCATCATTGATATCTCCCAAAATACTTTCGATGATATCTTCCATGGTAATGATTCCCGCAACTCCTCCATATTCATCCAACACAATCGCAATATGGATACGATCCCCTTGCATTCTACGGAAGAAATCTGATATCTTAATGAACTCATAAGTGTAAAAAGGCTCTCTCATATATTTTTTGATATCAAATTGTTTTATCTTTTCAAATGGTATAAAGAATAAGTCTTTGGCATAAAGAACTCCAACAATATTATCAATGGTATCCTCATATACCGGAATTCTAGAGAACTGCTTTTCTCCAAAAGCTGCAACCACTTCTTCATATGTTGCTGAAACATCAACTGCAACAATGTCCATTCTTTGAATCATAATATCTTTCACACGCATATCACTATATTCAAAAATATTATCAATGATTTCTTTTTCGTCTGATTCCAATACACCTTCTTGACTGGACACTTCCACAATCGTCTTCAATTCCTCTTCTGTAATAAGAGGTTTCTTCTCCTGTTTGTTGATACCGAATAAATGAAGAAGACCGTTGGTAAAATTAGTCAAAATCCATACAATAGGAGAAAATATTTTTACAAACACATTCATAATCGGAGCAATAAACAGTACAATTTCTTCTGTATAATCAATTGCTATATTTTTAGGAGTGATTTCTCCGAATATCAATACTAATAACGTCATCAAAAAAGTTGCAATCCCAACCCCTTTATTATTCCAAAAGTAAATTGCTACAGATGTAGCGATTGCTGATGCACCAATGTTAACTAAGTTGTTTCCTACTAATATTGTACCTAACAATTGATTAGGATGTTCTAACAAATCCTGTGTTAACTTTGCATGTTTCACATTATTTTCAACCAAATGTCTCAACCGAATCTTACTCATAGACATCAACGCTGTTTCCGACATGGAAAAAAATGCTGAAAAAAACAACAGCACAACTAAAATAACTATCTGCATTCCCAATGTTGTATCCAAAAAGCTCCCTACCTTTTCTTTCTCATCACTATATCGTTATCATCTCTCCAAAACATACTACTCTCACGTTAGTTTCCGGACTTTATATTATGAAAAATTAAACCTTCCAAATTATCATATTCACTGACTGTGATAGTATCTCGATGCAACTTTTTCAAGATTGTTTCTAATATTACACCACCTGCTACAATAATATCAGCTCTCTTCGGTTGCAGACCGTTTACCAGCTTACGTTCCTCCAAAGTCTGATCTGCCATGAAAGCAACAAGTTGACTCACTTGTTCTCTCTTCACAATACTGTTGTGAATTTTGTTCATATCATAGATTTTCATATTCTGAACAATCGCAGAATATGTGGTAATTGTTCCACCAATGCCAATCAACTGTGTGATAGGATATACTTCCAAAAACTCAATAATAGAACTCAACTCTCTGTTGACAAATTCAGAAATTTGATTTCTTTCTTCTAGAGAAACCTTATCATTCTTCACAAATTTTTCAGTCATACGTAGTGCTCCAATATTCAAGCTTTCAGAAAATAAGATGCCCTCTTCTACCGACCCTAACATAAATTCAGTAGAACCACCACCGATGTCAACAATCAAGACATAGCCTGATGTCTTAAGTCCTGCAATTGCTCCACAAAAACCCAGTAATGCTTCCTGTTTTCCTTCAATGACCTCAACATGAACACCTGTCAATTCTTTCGCTTTTTTGACAAACTCACTTCTGTTTTTAGAATCTCTCAATGCAGACGTTCCCATTACATAGATATCTTCGACTTTTTCTTTTCTCGCCAAATCTATAAATTGATGTAATGCCTCCAAATTACGATTCATAGTTTCCTCATTGATAAAACCGTGAGAATCCACACCATGACCCATTCTTGTAATATCAATATATTTTTTTCGATTTTCTAATTTTTCTCCATGTTCTGCAATCAACAAACGCATTGAATTTGTGCCGATATCAATAGAAGCTAATTTTTTCATCTACTGTTTCCTTTCTAAATCGATATACACTCTCTCATTCGGTTTTACCATTTTTAACTGTTCTCTTGCTTGTTTTTCAAGATATTCAGGCGTTTCTGCATTGAGAAGATCTTTTTTCAACTCTTCAATCGTCTTTTTCTCCTCTGTAATATTTTTTTCCAACTCCACTTTTTGATGTTGCAAACGCATCAAGGTCAAACCTTGATTTACAAATTTAATCCCCGTTCCTATCATTATCATAATTACAAAGGCACACACTGAAATAGAAACGATATTAGAAGAAAACTTCCCTTTCTTTACACTGTCTTTCTTAACATTGCTTTTTGAAAAATAGTTTGTTGTTTGTTCTCTCTTTGTTTCAGTTTTTCTGTAAATCTTCATCATTCTACTCCGAAATCACTTCATATAGTTGTGATGCTTCCTCTTTTTTTGTCGTATCTTTTAATTCCAAAATTCGAACTGACATTGTACGTTCTCCAAAGGTAATATCTAACACATCTCCAACCTTCACTTTTGTCGATGCCTTGGATTCTTTCCCATTTACCAACACAACACCACCATTTGTCGCATCCTTTGCAACCGTTCTTCTTTTAATAATTCGTGATACCTTCAAAAATTTATCTAATCTCATTGTTTCATCCTTTTCATACTTTTTATAAAAATGTATACGTAGTTTTATTATAACATATAACGTTTAGGATTCATTGCATTTTTACTAAATAATTTTTCTAATATACAATGGGTACATCAAAAAACTACAGTATCTAAAAAACTTTTTAAACACCGTAGTTTTTTCGTATCATTCCTGTTGTATTTCCTAAAGAATTACAATTCTAAAGACAATGGATATATACTTTTTTTAGGTAATTTTGTTTGTGTCATCACAATACGAACTGCATCTTTTTTAGAATTACCCTTATTCATCTCTTCCTTTAACATCTGCAAAATATCTTCTTCTGTGTACTCTTTTTGAATTTCTGAACACCCTTGCACAACTATGACAAATTCCCCTCTTCTCTGTATTTTCTCAAAATCCAAAGAATCAAGATCTGTGTGAATATATTCCTCAAACTTTTTGCTGATTTCTCTACAGATAGATATTTGTCGATTCTCAAAAACCTGATAAATATTGGTCAAAGTATCTTCAATCCGATGAGGTGCTTCATAGAATACAATCGGCCATTTGACATTCTTTAAATTCTCTAATTGCTCAAGTTGCAAACTCTTCTTTCTCGGTAAAAATCCGATAAACAAAAACTCCTTTTGTGCTAAATTGGAGGCTACCGCAGCAGTAATAACAGCACTGGCTCCAGGTAGAACAGTATAAGGAATATTTTGTTCAATCACTGCCTGAATCAATAAATATCCCGGATCTTGAATTCCAGGCATACCTGCATCAGATACCAATGCAACCTCATTTCCTTCTGCAAGCAATCGGATAATTTCTTCCCTTTTTTCCATTTCATTGTGTTCGTGTAGACTAATTAATGGCTTATGAATATCATAGTAGTTTAGTAGTATTGCAGAGTGTCTTGTATCTTCACAAGCAATATAATTCACCTTTTTCAAAGTATTCAATACTCTTAAAGTAATATCTTCCATATTTCCAATCGGAGTTGGACAAACATACAACAAATCAATTCTCCTCTATCGTCAAGTTGGAATAAATCATCTCAATCTCTTTTGTAAACAATCTATTCTCATCATAAACATACAACGGTTCTAATAATTTTAAATCGGATTTCCCATGTTTTACCATCTTCAACAACACTAAATTTGGTGCTTTTTCTACATAAGGATGAACCATTCTCATTTCCTTCGGCTCCAAACGATATTTTCGACACAGCTCAAAAATATCACACAACCTGTTTGGTCGGTGTACCATGTAGAATACACCGGATACTTTCAGTAAACTTTCTGCTGTAACAAAAACATCTTTTAAAGTGCACCTTACTTCATGTCTTGATATTTTTTTCTTTTCATTCGGATTCTGTAATCCATCCACCTTCATATACGGGGGATTCGATACGACAAAATCTAAACTGCATTTTTCAATATACTGATTCGCCATTTTCAAATCGGAACAAATAACACTTGCCCGGTCTTCCAAGTGATTCAACAACATAGATCTTTGTGCCATATCTGCAACTTCTTCTTGTATTTCAAACGCATATATTTTTTTGATATTGCTTTTTCCAAGAATTAAAATTGGAATAATTCCTGTACCTGTTCCCAAATCAGCACCAATAAAATTCGATTTTACTCTCACGAAATTCGACAACAATACAGCATCCATTCCAAAGCAAAAACCATTTGTCTGTTGAATAATCTTAAGGCCGTTCAGGTTTAAATCATCTACTCTTTCATGTTCTAATAACGATATTTGTCTCTCATTCATATACTAATCTTCCAATAATTTTTTCAATTCCTGCTCATCAAATTCACTCTTTTTCTCTTTCTTCTTAAAATTTTTCAAAACTTTAATTTCAGAAAGAGGATATTTTTTTACTTCTATGGTATCAGCTTTTTTATTTTCCACCTGTACTTTGACTTCTTCCAGGATGGTTTTTGTTTCAATCACTTTTCCTTTTCCATCCGGAGTCTGCACAATACTGCCCACATTTGGCATTTCTTTTATAATACCTTCATAGACTTGATGTTCATAGTTCAAACAGCAGAACAATCTTCCACATATTCCGGAAATTTTGGTAGGATTCAAAGAAAGGTTTTGATCTTTCGCCATCTTAATAGAAACCGACTGAAAATCTCCTAGCCAAGTGGAACAACATAAAGGTCTTCCGCAAGAACCGATCCCACCCATTGTTTTCGCCTCATCTCTTACACCAATTTGACGAAGCTCAATGCGGGTACGAAAGATTGCAGCTAATTCTTTGACAAGTTCTCTAAAGTCTATTCTTCCATCTGCAGTAAAATAAAAAATCAGCTTGCTTCTATCAAATGTATACTCTGTATCCACCAGATTCATCTCCAGATTATGTTTTACAGATTTTTTAATGAAAATTTCTTCTGCTTCCTTTTCCTTTTTTTTGTTTTCTGCATACTGATCCAAGTCATCTTGTGTCGCCTTGCGCACAACCGGTTTCAACTTCATCACAAAACTTTCTTCTTTCAATTCCTTCGATGGAACTTCCACAATTCCGATTTCAATTCCACGGACTGTCTCAACAATAATCTTATCTCCAAACTCAGCCGTTATCCCATTTGGGTTAAAGTAATAAATTTTTCCGGCCTTTTTGAATCGAATTCCAATTACTTCTATCAATCTATTCCCTCCAGTATATTTAACATCATGATATCCAATGTTCCGGCAACACCGGTATTCACCTTTATCAGTTTTAATGCTCTTTGAACAGATGAAAATAACACGAGTAACTCCACACGACAAAAATGTTTATCCTTCTTAGAATAAGTATCTTTCAACAAGGTAGCAATTCTCTCTGTCAGGCATTCCAAGTATCGAACACTTTTCCACCGTTCGGAAGAAATCTCATCCAAGTTATGTTGCATTACAACCAAATCTCTTTCATACACTCCATTTAAAAAACTATCTATCCACTTTTCTTCTTCTGAAGATTCCTGTATCGTATTGTTGTGATAAAGTCTTATGGTACGAGACAATATCGTTGGCAACAACTTATAAGAATTATTGGTAAGAAGAAAAAACACTGTATTGTTTGCCGGTTCCTCTATTGTTTTGAGAAGTGCGTTTTGCGCGGAATCAGACAATTTATCTGCGTGCAAAAGCAAATACACCTTTTGATTTCCATAAGGCTGTAGGACTGTATTTTTTACCAGCTCCCTCACCTCATCAACTCCAACTTCACTTCCATCAAAAACTGTGACATCTATACTCTGAAAAATATCTTCCACTCCAAATAGTTTCAAAAGATATTCCTGTAGACATTTCACACTGGTATCGACATCTCCATCAATCATATATGCATGACTTAAAAGACTTTTTTCTTCCGGTAATCCTAGTATCATATCAAACCGCCTTTATCACACAACGAAATAATCTCACCATGTATCACATCAATCGGTTTCATTTCACCTTCTAACATACAGTCTACTATTTCCCATTTTTCTTCTTTCGAAAAATAACAAGCTGTTTCATAAGAACGTTTCATGTAATTGTAATTTTTTTCATGAATATCCTTTTTTTCCTCACTTGTTATCTTGTTCAATCTTTCTTCCATCAATGCAAATGTCAGGTCAATATCTACATGTAAAAAGATGGTCATATCAGGTTTTGGCAAGGAAAAAATTTGAAATTCCAAATCATACAACCAATCTCTAAATCCATTTTTTTCTTCCGTTGTATTCAACTTTGACGCCTGATGAATCAAATTGGACATCACATATCTGTCAACAATTATGACTCCTCCTTGTTCGTAAAATGGCATCCAGTCTGTTTTCCAAGAAGCATATCTGTCTCCTGCATAAAAAATCGATGCAACATAAGGACTTACCGAATCCGCTTCCGTACCGAATTCTCCTGCCAAATACATTTTAACCAAAGAAGATGACGGGGAATCATAATTTGGAAAATGAACAATACGACAGGGAATTCCTTTGTTCAATAAATATTGATACAACAGCTTGGACTGCGTTTCCTTTCCGGAACTGTCCGTTCCCTCTATTACAATTAACTTTCCTTTCATACCTTAGAAAACTCCCCTCATTTGACTCTATTGACTGATATCAATATAGATTTCCTTCTACATGATTATATTTTTATCATCAGCAAATTTATTACAAATAGAAATAAATTCCCTTTTACATTATACTATATAAAGCTTCCATTACAAATAAAATAAAGTAAAAACAGAAGAAAATACCTCCTGTCTTTACTTTATTCTAATATTTTCCGATTCTATTTGTTTTTTACTGCAATTGCTTCAATTTCTAATATAGCATCTTTTGGTAGCCTTGCTACTTCAACACAGGATCTTGCCGGTGCTAATCCATCAAAAAATTCTGCATAAGTCTCATTGATGGAAGAAAAATGATTCATATCTGCAATAAAGATTGTTACTTTCACAATATTTGTCATATCATATCCCACTTGTTGCAATATAGATTTGATATGAGTCAAAGATGCTTGTGTTGCCTTTTTTGGATCTGTTTCCAATTCTCCAGTCTGCATATTGATAGGTAATTGTCCTGAAGTAAAAATCATGTTGTCTGTTTCAATCCCTTGTGAATACGGGCCTATCGCAGCCGGTGCTAACGATGTTGAAATTTCTTTTTTCATCTCTGTTATTCCTCTTTTCCTATTTATTATCTATAAAACAATAGAAAGGGAACCCTCCCTTTCTATCTATTTTTACATAATTTTTCAATTGTGTAAACGAAGAATATTTTTTACAAGGAAGATTCCTGCTCTACATAGGTGTCTACTTGTAAATTCTCACTTTCTTCAGCAGATTTTTTTGCAGTTTCATATGCCACCAAAACAGCTTCTTGCAATTCCTGTCTCATACGAACATTAATTGGATGGACAATGTCTCTAAATGATCCATCAGCAATTTTTTTACTTGGCATCGCGATAAACAATCCGTTTTCTCCTTCAATCAATTTGATGTCATGAATAACAAAACAGTTGTCCAACGTAACAGATACGATACTACGTAATCTTCCTTCTTCTGATAATTTTCTCACTCGTACATCTGTAATTTCCACAAAAAACACTTCCTTTTCCAATCACACTATTTTCTAAAATGTCCAATTTTCAGAAATAACGATAATTCATTCTTCTGAATACTATATTTATTCTACAAATTTTCCTCATATCCCTTTAATTTTTTAATATTTTTTTAATTTATATTTTTTTAAGAAAAAAATTGTTTTAATTATTTCAATAAACTTATTAAAGTGTTTTTTCGTGAATTCTGAAACATTCGCTTCAACAAAAAAGCAACCTTTCATTTATTATCAAGGTTGCTTTTTACATTCTATAGCAATTTAAATCTTACAGATAGCAGTTTTATTTCATCATTTCATTGGAAGTGACAAGCACTTGCTGATTAGGTACTATTAATTTTTTCTCTTTCTGATTTTGTATATGAATCAAAGAAATGTAATTATCAATATCTTTCTTTTCGTTAGGGTTTGCTTCCATAAAAACTCCTCTGGCAACAACTTCAGCAGAAAATTCCTTCATCAGCTCTTCCATTCCTTTTAAAGTACCTCCTTTTCTCATAAAATCATCAATCAAAATAACTTTCGAATTCGGTTTGATGGATTTTCTAGATAACGACATGCTTTGAATGGTTCCACTTGTTCCTGAAAGATAGTTAATTCCTACAGTAGGCCCCTCCGAAACTTTGATGTTTTTCCGAATAATAACAAGAGGTAAATTCATTGCTCTTGCTGTCATCAATGCCATTGGAATTCCTTTTGTTTCAATCGTAACTACATAGTCAATTTCAGAATAATCAATGATTGACGCAAAGATTTCTCCTATTTGTCTTGTGTAAACCGGATTATAAATTAAATCAATCAGATAGAAGAAATCTCCCACCAATTGTCTTTCTGGATTAGAGATTTTTTCACATAGTTCTGTCAACACTTCCATTATCTTTTCGGAATTCATATATGGAATGTATTTCATTCCTCCTGATGCTCCGGAAATTGTGATGATTTTTCCCAAATTCAAACGTTGGAATACATTTTTTACTACTACAATATCTTCACTCAATGTTGATTTTGCTGTATGAAATTCATCAGCAAAATTTCCCAATGTAAAAATTTTATTTGGATTATCTAACAAAATTTTTACGATTGCTCCAATTCTTTCCGTCTTCTTTATTTTCATTTCTCGAATTCCTCCTGATATTTAAATCTATGAATTTAAAAACCAAATATGATTCCTTGTATTCTATGGTCAATCTCTCAATTCCAACACAAACAATCCCTAAAAAATTAAGTATAAATTAAGTATATTGATATAAAAAAAACACAAGGTATGTTATAATAAAACGATAACATTAAACTAAAAACAATAAAATATATTCCCTAAAGGAGTTGTAAATAGATTATGAAAGTTCATTTTATAGGCATTGGCGGAATCAGTATGAGTGGTCTTGCAAACATTTGCCTTAATTTAGATTATATCGTTTCCGGTTCTGATTCACAAGAAAATTTTTTTACAACAGAGTTAGCGAGTAAAGGCGCCACAATCTATATTGGACAATCTTCTCAAAATATCAAACCTGATATTGATCTTGTCGTATATACGGCAGCGATTCATCCGGACAATCCTGAGTGGTTGGAAGCAAAGAAACAAAATCTTAAAATGCTCAGCCGATCTGAATTTTTAGGAATTGTGATGAAGAAATATGCAAACTCTATTGCTATTTCTGGAACACATGGAAAAACAACAACCACTTCCATGCTTTCTGTCATTTATTCCCAATCTGAATATGATCCTACTATTTTAGTTGGAGGAAATTTAAAAGAAATCAATGGAAATTTCAGAATAGGAAGTAGTGAACATTTTATCACAGAGGCCTGTGAATACTTTGACAGTTTTCTTGATTTATATCCGAAATTCGGCATTATTTTAAATATTGAAGCAGACCATTTGGATTACTTTGACAGTTTGGATGTCATTATCCAATCCTTTAGAAAGTTCTCTCAAAATGTTTCTTCCAATGGATACACGATTGCAAACGGAGATGATCAAAATGTGAAAACTGCTCTAAAAGATTTACCAAACTGTATCTTATTCGGATATGACAAGAGTAACGATGCTATCATTGTAGATGATTCTTTTGATAAAAATGGGAATGGTCATTTTTCGATTCAATTACATGGAGATGTCTTAGGACCATTTTCTATCAAAGTTCCGGGAAAACACAATATTATGAATGCTACAGCAGCTATTTTGACAGCTTATAAAGATGGACTTCCATTGGAAAAAATCCAACATGGTATTTTTTCATACCATGGTGTTGACAGAAGATTTCAGTACAAAGGAAAATATGGAGATGTTCTAGTTTATGATGACTATGCACACCATCCATCTGAAATTAAAGCAACTTTATCCGCTGCAAAATTTTTGAATCCGAATCGCTTGGTTGCTATTTTTCAACCACATACTTACACAAGAACCAAAAGCTTGTTAGAGGAATTTTCCACATCATTCTATGATGCAGACATCGTGATTATTACCGATATTTATGCATCTCGCGAAGCAGATACCGGTTTGGTTTCTTCTCAAGATTTGGTCAACCGACTAAAAGAACATGGAAAGGATGCAATTCATCTAAACAATATCATAGAACTTCAAAATTACTTGAATCCTATCCTACAGAAAGATGATATCATCTTCACAATTGGTGCAGGCGATGTCTATAAGCTGGGAGAACAGCTGTTATTAAATACCATGAACTAATAAAAACGGAGGGAGAGTTTTATGGAAATTATAGCTATTATTCATATCTGTGCTGATTCAGTACGAATGATTCAAATAAAACTGAATCGGGATAATGCTTACACTTTAATTGAAAAGTATAGAGAACCAATTGACATTTTCGGAAAACTTGACTCGAACGGAAACATCTTAAGCGACGCGATTTCTTCTCTGATTACTATTTTGAAAAATTTTCAAAGTATCTGTGAAGCTAAAAAAGTAGATAGATCTATTATTATTGGAACAGAAAC
>NZ_DBHIIC010000040.1:0-13085 GCF_057248345.1 Filifactor sp.
ACCTCAATGGTGTGTTTAATTTATCATATCTTTTTCTTCTTGTCAATTCTTTTTTATTTTTGTTTGATTGCTATTTTTTTGAATAAACAGATTCTAACTATATTCTTTATAGGAAAATGAGATATTTATTGAATTATGTTGTTGGATTATCCCCTTATAAAAGTTTCATTTGTTTCCCGTTATCGAACTATTTAATAGTTTCATCTATATACAAATAAAAAATATTAGAAAAGAATAACTACTTTCTAAATCATCTTTCCCATTCTACATATCTATTTAAAAAATTTACTTCATCATATTCTTTCCATCATTCATCATAAATATAGAATTTATGATATCTTCATAGTCTTTTTTGATATCAAAAATGTCAAATAGCAGATCTTCTTATAGTGTTAACAAATGTACTGTTTCCCTAGATTTTTATTTTTTAAAAGATTTTTTTATTTCCTGAATTGAAACAAAAAAATAAAACGCGTTTTATTAGCGTTTTATCAGAATAGAAAACATTGATTCTAAAATTAAGATGGCGGAGAGAGGGGGATTCGAACCCCCGATACGGTTTCCCGTATACACGCTTTCCAGGCGTGCTCCTTAAACCTCTCGGACATCTCTCCACATAACTTGTACAGTCTACCATATTTTATAAAAATTGACAATAGTATTATGAACTATTCCCTTTTTTTCTTTCTCAACTCTCTAAAAAATCTTTTTAATAAGTAGGTACAGGTCTCATCATCATACAGATACACCATGAGCTTATTTGGAATTTTATCTTCCAAAATTAGTGGAACCTTGCTGACTGCTGCTCCTCTTTCGAAATCTCTTGTTGCAATATGGAGCTCACTCAAACGACTGTTCAAAATAGCTCCCATACACATCAAGCAAGGTTCTAATGTGACATACATCTTCGCTTCATTCAGTCTCCAATTATTTAAGTATTTCTGAGCTTGTTGAATTGCTATGATTTCTGCATGACAAACTGAGCTTTGGCGAGTTTCTATTACATTATGACCTCGTCCAATAATCACATCATCTTTCACTATGACCGCTCCAACCGGCACTTCCTCTTTTCGATAAGAGTGCAACGCTTCACGAAAAGCTTCTTCCATATAACAATCCATCCTATCCTCCTATTTCAAGTGGACTTCTTTATGTTTAACACTTGCTTAGTGTATTCAAACTTTTTTTGAAATCTTCACTTCATGTATTGTATACTTTCTTTCTTTAATATTTGAATATTCGACTTTTTTTCTAACCTCATTATGCTTGTTTGACTACTGGCGTTATTTCTTTTGATACTTCATCTTCAAAGTAATGTTCTTTCATAAACTTCAATCTCTCTGCCAAAGATGAGTATCTCTCCTGGCGATCCATGTTTTGAATCATGCGATTGACATAATACATATTTCCTACCAAGACCAATCCTTTTTTTGCTCTTGTAATCGCAGTATACAAAATATTTCGATTCTGCAACATCGGTGGAAGTGACAAAATCGGAAGAATGACAACATCAAACTCACTCCCTTGACTCTTATGGACTGTAATCGCATAGGCATGTTCGATATTATCGACTTCCGAAAATTCATATCGACATCTTCGATTGTCATCAAATGTGATATAAAACTGTTTCCCTCTAACATCGACCGTATCTATCACACCGATATCACCGTTAAAAACACCCTCGCCCTCTTCATAAGTAACAGTGTTTCGATATTTTTTTTCATAATTATTCTTTATCTGCATGACCTTATCATTCTCACGAAAGATGGTATTCATATACTTAAATTCTGCCCGCTCCTCACTTGGCGGATTGAGGGCTTCCTGTACTTTCTGATTGATTTCATGCATTCCGATTCCACCTTTTCGAACCGGAGTCAAAATTTGAATTTCTGTCGACTCAACCCCAAAATAGTTCGGAAGCCTTTCTTTTATCAACTCCAAAATCAAATCTTTTACCTTGTCTCCGTCTCTTCTCATCATGAAAAAAAAGTCCTTACTCTCCTTATCAATGATCAGTTCCTGTCCATGATTCACCCTATGTGCATTTTGGATAATTTGACTTTCTTCCTCTTGACGAAAAATCTCTGTCAATCGAACAACCGGAATCAAATTGCTCTCAATCATATCCCATAACACATTCCCCGCTCCGACAGATGGAAGTTGATCCGCATCTCCAATCATAATCAACCTCGCATGTTTAGGAATAGCTCGAAGAAGCGCCCTCATCAAAAACATATCCACCATGGACATCTCATCGACAATAATGACATCTGATTCCAAAGGATTTTCCTCATCTCGATTATAGTAATTCATGTCCTCGTCTTCCGAAAAACCAACTTCCAACAAGCGATGAATTGTTTTTGCCTCTTGATTTGACGCCTCACTCAAACGCTTTGCAGCTCGTCCCGTCGGCGCACACAACACAACCTTCTTCTCTTGATTCTCAAAACATTTCAAAATAAACTTCACTACGGTCGTCTTTCCTGTTCCGGGACCTCCTGTGACAATCATAATTTTCTCATTCAAAGCTGTCGTAACGGCAGCCTTCTGTTTCTCAGCGAGACAGATTCCCGTCTTGTCCTGAATTTCTTGAATCAAAATATCCGCATCTACTCCGATACCGGTCTCGTCCTTTACTAACAACTGCGACAACAAGTTTGCCACATTACTTTCCGTCTCACGATACAACGGAAGATAAAGCCTCTCCGTTTCGTCAGCTGAACGCTCCAAGATTGTTTTGCTTGAAATACAAAGTTCATAAATTCCGGATTGTACCTCTTCTGTCGAAACCCCCAACAACTTCACTGCCTGTTCTCGCACAACATCCGCCGGCAAATACACATGACCTTGCATACCTGCCTCTTGCAACAGATACACAACTCCCTCCATAATGCGATGAATGTCATTTTTTGCAATTCCCATTCGTTCAGCAATTTCATCCGCTTTTCGAAATCCGATTCCCTTAATATCTCGGCATAAACAATATGGATTTTGTTCCACAATCTCTTTTGCTTTTTCTCCATAATATCGAAAAATTTTCATTGCCATCGCAGGAGTCAGTCCATAAGCTGCAAAATGAAGAATCGCTACTTTTAAATCCCGTTTGTCCTTGTAACTTTCAATAATCTTTTGACATTTCTTCTTTCCGATTCCTTCAATCTCCAAAAGTTTTTCTGGAGTATCATCCAAAACACGAATCGCATCCAAACCGAATTTGTCAAAAATACGCTCCGCCATCGTTCTGCCAATCCCGTCCAAAACTCCGGAACTTAAAAACGCCAAAATAGCCTCCTTTGTTGCAGGCTCCTTCGTCACATAACTTGTCACACGAAACTGCGGTCCGTAACTTGGATGGAACACCTTTTCGCCTTCCAGTTCAAACCGATCCCCAAGCTCAATCGTCGGAAAAATCCCTGTAATTGTAATCTCCTCTAAATCATCCGTCACAAGAGAAGCAACAGTATATCCATTGGAATCATTGTGAAAAATAATCTCATCAATTTTTCCTTCTATTTTATTCAATCCTTGTTCCAATGTACTCACTCCTTCTCTCGCATCTTTCACTAAATTCCAACAAATACTTCCACAATCCGTCTGATTTTTTCAAGCACGGACTCCTTCTTCTTCTCTCTTGCTCCACCTCTTCTTGAGACAGGAGGCAAAATTCCATCCAAATCATCTCCTGCATAGTCTGCATAACCCTTGTTAATGGATTTTTCTATAAATAAATTCGCTCCCTCTTTCAACTTCTCCTCTTCCACCAGCATAGCAATGCTTTGCTGTTTCTTTTGTCTTGCGAAACGATAGAACGATTCCAAAATATCGTCCGTGTTCTTAAGTTCCGACAACTTCGTACTGTTGATAAAATCTATGACCAGATCTTCTTTCGCCCTTGTTCCAAGACTGGAACGAATCACTCTTCTAATTTCTTCTTTTAGCATTTCAATATCCTCATGCTCTTTTGCTTTTTTAAGAATCAAAGCCAAAATATAATCCAAATTGATTTCATCCGTTTTTAACAAATCAATCTGAAATTCCACATCCGAAAAATCAATCTGCTCTTTTTCTGCATCCTCACTTCTCTTAGAATATAAAATACTTTCTCTAATATCCACATAGACACTTTTCATATCCTGCATCTGTCTGTCAGAAATAGGAGACTCAAAATGTTCAAATTCATCAAAATTTCTAAGAATATTTTCAGATTTCAGCAACTCACCAAATAACTCAACAAACTCCTTCTTATCCGCGTCAAGCTCAATCTCAGTAGGATCAGGAAACTTGCTTATCAACTCTTCACAAATATCCTGATAACCCTTTATCATCTTTCCGGTATCTTCATCCTTAAATCCGTGAATATACTCTTCATAACTTTTTTCCAAAATAATATTGATACTGTTTTTGTCTCCGAATGTCTTAATTGCCTCTTCCGTTGCTTTTTGCAAATCTCTGAAACAAACAATATTACCAAAAGTCTTCACCTTGTTCAAAATACGGTTTGTTCTCGAAAAAGCTTGAATCAATCCGTGGTATTTCAAATTTTTATCCACAAATAGAGTATTTAATGTCGGAGCGTCAAATCCCGTCAAAAACATTCCGACTACAATCAATAAGTCAACGTCTTTATTTTTGACCTTTTTTGACAAATCCTTATAATAATTCTGAAATTCATTTCCCGCAGTAGAAAAATTAGTTTTGAAATACCCGTTGTAATCACGAATTACCCTGTCTAAAAATTCCTTTGCGGTAGAATCCATCGCACTCGTATCAAAACCCTCTTCAGATATTTCTCCAATCGCCTTTTGCTCCTCATTCGCAACGAAACTGTAAATCGTTGCTACCTTCAACCGTTTTTCTTCCGGAACATCCTTTTGCTGTCTTTGAAATTCCTCATAATACATTTTGGCAGCTTCCACACTCTGCACGGCAAACATAGCATTAAATCCGTTCAATCTACGATTTTTGATGTCATAGTACTCATTTCTGTGCGTTTTGGTATTGAATACTTTCAAGATATATTTCGTAATCTCCGTAATTCGCTCCGGATGAAGAAGCATTTTTTTCTCCATTTTTGCAAGCTTTTTTTCATCCAACTCCTCTTCCGCACTCTTAAATTTTGCCGAAATATTATTGTAATCCACCTTAAACTTCAACACCTTTTCATCTCGAATCGCATCCGTAATCACATACGAATGCAATTGTGCACCGAACACATCAGAAGTAGTATTCGCCCCCAATGCATTTTGCGGGAAAATTGGTGTTCCTGTAAAACCGAACTGATAATATTTTTTGAACGATTTTTGAATATTCTTTTGTGCATCTCCAAACTGCGAACGATGACACTCATCATAAATCAACACACAGTGCTTGTCATAGATTTCATGATTCCGATTTTTCTTCACAAACTCATTTAATTTTTGAATCGTTGTTACCACAATACGATTATCATCTTTTTCAATACATCTCTTCAATTCCTTAGTATCTTTACTTCCGTTGACACTGTCCGGCTGAAATCTTTGATACTCCTTCATCGTCTGATAATCCAAATCTTTTCTGTCCACTACAAAAAACACCTTATCAATAAACTCCAATGAAGTTGCAAGCCTTGCCGTCTTGAAAGAAGTCAAAGTTTTGCCTGACCCCGTCGTATGCCAAACAAATCCTCCCGCATCGACTCTTCCCGCTTTTTTATTTTCATAACCGGATTTGATCTTCCACAAAATACGCTCCGTTGCCGCTATTTGGTAAGGACGCATAATCAAGAGAGTATTGCTCGTATCAAAGACACAATATTTTGTCAACACTTCAAGCAGAACCCTCTTCTCAAAAAATGTTTGGGTAAAATACTCCAAATCGCGAATCGCCTTGTTCTTTGCATCCGCCCACTCACAAGTAAACTCATAATTATTTTTGTTCTGTGCTGTCGTATTTGCAAAATATCTCGTATAAGTCCCGTTTGAAATCACAAATATCTGAACATACTTATACAAAGAATTCTCACTGTTAAAACTCTCTTTGCTATATCTATGAATTTGATTGAATGCCTCGTGAAGATTGACTCCCCTTTTTTTGAGCTCAATATGAACAAGTGGCAATCCATTCACAAGCACAGTTACATCATATCGATTGTTATGACTTCCTTCTTGCTTGACCTGATTGGTTACCTGCAAAATATTATTATGAATATTGTTCTTATCAACGATTTTGATGTTTTTTAGATGCCCGTCATCAAAAATAAAATCATAAATGTAGTCTTCTTGTACCTTACGTGTCTTTTCAATCATTCCGTCATTTGGAGTATCTAAATATTCTGCCAAAAAGCGACTCCATTCATCCGGTGTAAACTTCACTTGATTCAATGTTTCAATCTGAACTTTCAAATTGGCATACAAATCTTCTTTAGACTTTACGACCAATCTTTGGTATCCTTGTGCAACAAGATTATCTATCATGCTCTGTTCAAGCTGTGTTTCACTCTGATAAGAAGTCTCACGAACAAGATTCGACTTTTCAAAACTTGCCAAAATAATTCCATTCGTCATCTCCGCAATTGTGGAGGTACTATATTGTGCGGTTTGCTCCGGCATTGCCATCACTCCTTCCCTTATGTACAAACACTTTTTCTAATTCTCGTATGTTTGCATAACAAATTCACTAAATTTCGATAATTTTTGTTTTATCTGTTCATTCAAAGAATCTACCCAATCCTTCGGAATTGCCTCATAACCAAATTTTGCCCCTGCAATACTTCCGGCTATCGCTGCAATAGTATCAGCATCTCCTCCATGGTTAACTGCACCTATAATACAACTCTCAAAAGTCGGTTGGTTGCTCCAATACTTCACATTATTAAAAGTATTGATTACATAACCTGTCGGTTTCATCAATGTGCACTGACATTCGATTGACTTTCTATCATAAAGTCTGTCTTGTATTATCTGAGTATAGTTCTTGATTATATTAGAACAAATATCATTGTTATGCGTTATCTCTCCTTGCAAAATATTCAATTCCTGAGCTCTTTCATCATTTAGCAAGGCACAAGGCAAGGCTCTCATTAAACTGCCATTACCTAAAGCAGTTCTGTCTTCATAAATATATTCGTTATGATGCTCATAAAATCGAATTGCTTTGAAACACTGATTTCCCACATCTTTCGGATCACTTTTCAACCATTCTACAAATTTAACTGCAAGATTGTGTTTAAAATTCAAATAATCCTGTTCCATCAAAACATCCATTACACACATAGACATTTCTGTATCATCAGTAACATCTCCGGCGATAATATCAAGCCATCCGCCTCCAATAACATCCTTCACTATACCATATTTCTCTTTAATTTTATTTTCGTCCATAAATTCTGTAGTAGCTCCCATTGCATCACCGATAGCAAATCCATACAAAGCTCCTTTTATTTTATCTTGCAAATTCATTTTTTCCCTCTCTCTACATTTCTTTCAAAAGATAGTAATTTTTCACGATAGTATTCATATTGTTTTTGTCTAAGTTCAATCTCTTTTGGCAATCCCTGTGAAATATCATTCACAAGGGCATCAAACTTATCAAGAATAGAAACAATATATTCTTGAACGGGTAAAGATGGGATAGGGATTTTTATTTTCTCCATATCAGTCGTCGATAATTCAATTACCTTTACACCTCTTGCCAACTTATCTTTTTGTTTAATAGTATAATGCGCTCCATTAAAAACATACGATAAATACTTAGCGTTTTCACTATGTCTAAATATAGCAGCATGACCTCCCGTCACAACATCATTACTCCCTATATAAGCTACCGTCTTCATAATATCATCAATATTTTCAGAAGTTTTTGCTATAACCAAATCTCCCGAATGAACTCTTTTTAATTTTAGAGAATCTGTTTCACGAATTTTAACAATAGGTTGCTCTACAAACATATTATATTTTGTATAGATATGTCCATAGTGAATCGCTCCCACTTGCCCTTTTTCATCAAACATGGACTTCGGCATTCCTGTACCATTTTCGAATTTACCTATATCCCCTAACTTTTTCCACACCACACAACTTTGCTTTATTCCAACAAATTTTGCTGCCTCTTGTAGGATGGCAAAATATCTGTTAGATAATACTATTCGTGTGTGTGTGTGTGTGTTATCACACACTATTTCAAATGTCAAGAGTTTTTCACGATAATATTCGTATTGTTTTTGTCTCTGTTCAATTTCTTGTGGCAACAAACCTTTTGTATCAGCCAATAAAGATTGGAATTTGTCAAGGATGTCCACAATTTTATTTTGAATTTCTATTGGTGGTAAAATCACTTTAATATTTTTCAAATTATAATTGTATAATCTATTTATTGTCCCTCCTGTTGATGGATTCCAATTAATCACTTGATATAAATAATACAAATATTTATTTATTACTATCTCTTCATTATGTGAAACCCAAACTATATTGCTATCCTGAAAATAAGCATCCTCACCATCAAAAATTACTGTTCTCCCAATGGTTCCACTTGCAGAAATTAAAATCTCTCCCTTCTTTGGATAACTATACTTTTTCTTATATTCATTAAATAATTCTTGAGAAATAAATGAATCGGCAATTTTCCCAAAAGTACCTATCTTGTAAAATGGAATGTCCCCTTTTGATGAAGTTTGATTTTTTAAAATCCTTTTACACATTTGAATTTCGCCAATTTCACCTAGTGTTGTCAGTTTTACTCTGTATCCTCCTCCGAGGATTTCTGGAGTTTCAGACAATTTATTCAAGTACTCCTCACTTAATAATGAATTTCTATAATACTCATACTGTTTAGTTCTAGCCTGTAATTCAGCCTGTAACTCAGTAACATAATTTGTGAATTTGTCAAGGTTTTTTACAATTTTTTCTTGCGTTTCTATTGATGGAATTGGAATTTCTATTTTTTTCATCAATTCCTTAGACACATTAAATCGAGTAACCCCCGATGCTGTTTTTGATATTTCTTTTCTTAATCTATCAGACCTAAATAGATGTTTTGAAAAATTTGGCAATAATATCTTATTTTTAGGTCTTAAGAAAAAACAAAAACTATTTAAATAAAGTTGTTCTTTTGGAATTTCTGTAACAACCGATGACAATCCGCATTCATCAGGAGTTTCTGAAGAACCTGTAAATATTATATCTCCACATTCAAGAGTTCTTTGATTTTCATTTTTACCTATATTAACCAAATCTTTTATATCTAAGTCTAAAGCAGGATTAGAATATACGTTTTTATAAGTAACAAATTTTTTATTCCCGTTCTTAAAATCATTTTTTGTTTTTCCTGTAATTCCTGCAAAAATCTCTCCTATTTCCCCCAACTTTTTCCATTCCACTTTTTCATTTTTCAATAGTTCATCTATCTTACTCATCTTCTTTTCCACCTTTTTTGGCTTTTTGCTCAATGGATTTTATCTCGTTTAAATAGTCTTTTTCAACAGGAGAAAGGTTTTCTGCCTGATATTTTCTATATTCAAAAAGTGACTTTTCCATTGCTTGCTTATGACTAATCTTGCCTGCATCTTTTAATACATCTTCCCCTGTGGATTTAAGAATATTATCCAGAGTTTCTACATAGTCACTCATATACATAGGCTTATGTTTCATGGCTTGCATTTCTGCGATTTCAAAGTATCCTGATACAAGCCTGTTTAATATTTTCAATTCATCTTCTGTAAGATAGTTTTTTGCAACTCCGATATCTTTTTTTGTTGGAAAATCTCCGGAAAAAGTAGTGAGTCCCATGAATTCTTTTTCACTGTCTGCTCTTTTATAAATTACTTCTGCTGCTGTTTGTCCATGAACTGCATAATGCAGTTTATTCTGTACCATTTTAAAAAACGCTATAGATTCCCTGCTTTTAGGGTCATAATCTATGCTGGTTGCATATAAATCCAAAACCTGCCTATACATAACTTTTTCTGACGAACGGATATCTCGGATTCTCTCTAAAAGTTCTTTCCAATATACTCCACCACCCAAATTTTTCAGTCGTTCATCATCCATTGTAAATCCTTTGATTATATACTCTTTCAGCCTCTCTGTTGCCCATTTTCTGAAATCAGTAGCAATTTTTGATTTTACCCTATAACCAAGTGAAATTATCATATCCAAATTATAGAAAGGAATATCTCTTGAAACATTACGCTTGCCTTCTTTTCGAACCTGTCGGAAATCCCGACAGGTTGAATTTTTATCAAGTTCACCTTCGTCATAAATATTTCCTATATGTTCTACAATATTTGTCCTTGATGTTTGGAATAACTCCGCCATCTGCTGTTGTGATAGCCATACCGTTTCATCTATAAAATTAACATCAATCTTAGTGTTTCCATCATCAGCAGTATATATCACAACTTCTCCATGAATCTTTTCTGTTTCTTTACTCATTTTCAAGCTCCTTTACTATTTCATTTATGGAAGCTCTAAGCTCATCTATTCTTTTAACCGTTTCTTCAATTTGTTTGTTCAGCACCTTAATGTCAATTTTTTCTCTTGTATCTTCTTTTTCTACATAGGTGGATACTGACAAATTATAGTCATTTTCTTCTATTTCGGATAAGTCTACATATCTTGAGAAGTATTCTTTGTCCGTTCTGTTTCTAAACTCTTCGATAATCAATTGGATATTCTTTTCTTCTAAAATATTATTATTGGTTTCTTTCTTATATTCTTTGCTCGCATCAATAAACAAAATTTTGTTTTCAGTCTTATTCTTAGCCATCACTAAGATACAAGTTGCAATGGATGTTCCAAAAAACAGATTTTCAGGCAACTGAATCACACAGTCGACAAAGTTGTTGTCTACCAAATATTTGCGAATTGTTCTTTCTGCTCCTTTTCGATAAAAAATTCCCGGAAAGCATACAATTGCCGCTCTTCCTTTACTGGAAAGATAGCTCAGTGAATGCATAATAAACGCATAGTCCGCATAGGATTTCGGTGCCAACTTTCCTGCCGGTGCATATCGTTCGTCATTGATCAGTGTCGGATCGGCATCACCCACCCACTTGATGGAATATGGCGGATTGGAAACGATGGCATCAAACGGTTTTTCGTCATTATGGAGTGGATTTAACAGCGTATCTCCTCTTTTAATCGAAAAGTTATTGTAATTGATGTTATGAAGAAACATATTCATACGAGCAAGGTTAAAATTGGTCATATTGATTTCCTGCCCGAAAAATCCCTCTTCAATAATATGTTCTTCAAACTGTTTTTTCATTTGCAAAAGCAAACTCCCACTCCCACAGGTCGGGTCATACACTTTGTTGATACTCGTTTTTCCGTCCATGACGAGCCGTGCCAACAGCTTGGACACCGATTGCGGAGTAAAAAATTCTCCTCCTGATTTTCCGGCATTACTTGCATAATTAGAAATTAAATATTCATACGCATCACCGAAGGCATCAATATCGTTGCTTTTGAAATCTCCAAAGTTGATTTCTGCAATTCCGGTCAAGATGTCTGTCAATCGTTTATTTTTTTCTGCAACGGTAGAACCCAATCGGTTACTTGTCGTATCTACATCTTCAAACAAACCTTTAATATCGTCTTCTGATGCAAAACCCGTCGCACTTCCTTCAATCGATTTAAATATATTTGCCAAATCTGTATTCAAATTTTCGTTTGTTTTTGCATTTTTTACAACATTTTCAAAAAGTTGACTCGGCAAAATAAAGAACCCTTTGTCTTCTACTGTACCAGGTCTAAAATCTAATTCTGCCTCTTTATCACTAAGCTTGGCGTAATCAAAGTTCAAATCTCCCGCTTCGTGCTCGGCAAAGTTAAAAAATTCTGTCATATTCTCTGATATAAATCGATAAAACAATATTCCCAATATGTATTGCTTAAAATCCCATCCATCTACCGCACCTCTTACATTGTCTGCAATAGACCATATCTTTCTGTGTAATTCCGCCCGTTGCACGGTTCCCTTGTTTTCTTTCGCTCCGTTTGTCATTTCTTCTCCCTCATCTTATCTGATTATTTCGGATTGTATTCGATCAAGTGAAATCTCATAATACATTCACTTCCAAACCCTTTTCATTCGATCGCTCTATTTTTTTGACTTCTCTTCTAAACTCTGAAGTCCTGTACCGTTTAACCTTTCCAACGACATCAGTTGTGTTCTTACCAGTTTTCGAAGTTCCGTCATTCTTTCTCTCTGCTCCATGCCTTTTTCAATCAGGATTGCATTGTAACTTTCCATATTGGCGAGCACCAAAAGCTCGTTGAGACTTGCATAATCCCTCATATTCCCTTTTAAGTCCGGATGTTCCTCACACCACTCTTTTTCCCTCTGATTGAAGAGCGCTACATTGAGCATGTCCGCTTCACTCGCATATTGATACGATAGTTGTTCGCTCGTAAGATCTGCCAAAAGATAGGTCTTGACGGCATCGGTATGAATGCGGTAATTGATTTTTGAAGTCTTCCGGTGTAAATTCCAAGAAAGGGACAGTTTGGAGTTTTCATCGTCCTTTAATCTTTGATAGTCTTTAACGATATATAACTCAAACTCTGCTGAAATCCATGAAGCAAATTTAATGCAATATCCTTATGCGCAAAAGTACCGCCCCCTCTTCCGACTTTCACATAAATTCCTTTTGCATTTGTAGTATTAACCCATTTCTGTGGAGATAAAGTGAAAGCATTACTCCCTGCTTCTTTCAAAAACCCCTCGAATTCGAGGGGGTTAAATTCAAGATTATTTAATTGCTCCCATATTCCTAAATATTCTATTGTATTATAGTTTCTCATCCAATTTGCAACAACTACATTGGGTTCTTCTGAATTCTTGTATTTGGCAATATCCGTCAAACTGATGTAGTCATTCTTAAAATCTTCCGTATAAATTTGAATCGCGAAACCTTTCGCTTCGATCGTGTCTTTCTTTTTTATCGACATCTTCTACTCCTTTCCGCCTTTGCACGCAGGCATTGTCCTCCGATCCCACAAGCCGACGCCCCGTGTCGATTTTCCAAGTACGGTATAACAATAGTCCGTCTAAATTACAAGTCAAGTCGTAAAAACCGCGTCGCAAATCACCGGAGAAACCGGCGG
>NZ_DBHIIC010000040.1:13095-13614 GCF_057248345.1 Filifactor sp.
GGGAAAATCTCTTTCCGAAACATAAAAATACCCTGCCCTTCTGCAAGAAAGGCAGGTATCCATTTCACTCTCCCTTCATCCGCCTGTTCGCAATAATCAAGGCCACATCCTCACATCATTGTAACCATCAATATGCACAAAACTGTGTGTAAAATTTGTTGATATATAACCCCCTTTTTTTGACATTAGCCTGCACTTCTGAAGATGATACTAATATTTTTTTATCCTAACAATGTAACAACAATCGGAATAACAACAACAAATAAAATAGTACTCAATGTTACCACATTTGTGGAAAACTCAACATCGCCATCACCATGGCTGGCTAGAATAGGCAAAACAGCAAGAGCCGGTGCTGCTGATTGCACAACAAATGTTTTAAATTCAATTGTAGGTATATTTTTTGCTGTTAAGATTAGCACAATAAACATCAAAAGAGGTCCTAAAATAAATCTACCAATAAGTGTGACAATTGTATCTTTATCAAGTGTTATAGTATTTAGTCCCGCTTTAGCCAGA
>NZ_DBHIIC010000041.1:0-12810 GCF_057248345.1 Filifactor sp.
ATGGAGACCTGATTGCCTGCTTTGACGAAAATATCCCTGATAGTGTGATGGAAGAAATTGCAAAGAAACAACCACTTCGAGCTGTATTTAGAGATATCAGTTTTGCAAACAGCCCGTCAAAAATCAATGTAGGAGAATTATTTAAATTACTTGCTCCGGATACAAGAGTAAAGGTAATTTAGGGAGGAAATAATATGCAATTACAATTTAGACATCAGAAATTTCAAGCGGATGCTGCAAAGGCTGTAGTTGATGTGTTTGTCGGACAACCTTATTTGACACCGTCTTATATGATGGATAAAGGAATACAGAAAGATAAGTATGGTCTTTCAGGATATGGTGAAGATTCTATTTTCGACAATGACACAGGTTGGAGTAACCAAAAGATTGTACCGGAATTAAATGAACGTATTATTTTGGAGCATATACAAAGGATTCAGCGAAATAATCAAATTCAACCTTCCGACAGTTTGGAAGGACAATACAATCTTACGATTGAAATGGAAACAGGTGTCGGTAAAACGTATACTTATATTAAGACGATGTATGAGCTTAATAAACATTATGGATGGAGTAAGTTTATTATAGTTGTACCGAGTGTTGCGATTCGTGAAGGAGTTTATAAATCGTTTCAAATTACACAAGAGCACTTTGCAGAGGAGTACGGAAAGAAGGTTCGTTTCTTCATCTATAACTCTACTCAACTTACAGAGATTGATAGATTTGCATCGGATAGTTCCATAAATGTGATGATAATCAACTCGCAGGCTTTTAATGCAACTGGCAAGGATGCGAGACGTATTTATATGAAATTGGATAGTTTTCGTTCACGACGTCCGATTGATATTATTGCCAAAACGAATCCGATTTTGATTATTGATGAACCACAGTCTGTTGAAGGTAAGAAGACAAAGGAGAATTTGAAACAGTTTAATCCTTTGATGACACTTCGTTACTCAGCTACACATAAGAGTGACAGCATTTACAATATGATTTATCGTTTGGATGCAATGGAGGCGTACAATAAGCATCTTGTGAAAAAGATTGCCGTTAAAGGTATTACAGAATCCGGTAGTACAGCAACGGAAAGCTATCTTTATCTTGAGGGAATCAATCTTTCAAAATCTGCACCCACTGCTACGATTCAATTCGATTATAAGGGTGCAAGCGGTATTCGTAAAATTACAAGGACGGTATCTGAGGGTTACAATCTGTATGATAATTCCGGACAAATGGAGGAATACAAACATGGTTTTGTGGTATCCAAAATTGATGGGCGTGATGATTCTGTAGAGTTTCTCAATGGTATTAAGATTTATGCCGGAGATGTTATCGGTAAGGTATCGGAAGAACAGATTCGACGTATTCAAATCAGAGAGACGATTCTTTCACATATTCAGAGGGAACGGGAGCTTTTTTATAAGGGGATTAAGGTGCTTTCGTTATTCTTTATTGATGAAGTTGCCAAGTATAAACAATATGATACAGATGGACAAGCGATGAATGGTACGTATGCGGATATGTTTGAGGAAGAATACAATGATATCGTCGGCAATTTGCAAGTTAAGATGGGCGAAGATGAGTACATGAAGTATCTTGAATCTGTTTCGGCTGAAAGTACACACGCAGGATATTTTTCTATTGATAAAAAAGGTAAGATGATTGATAGTAAGGCAAATGAAAAACGGGAAAATTCAAAAGAAAAAATGTCAAACGATGTTGATGCTTACGACCTTATTATGAAAAACAAAGAGCTTCTTTTGGATAGAGATCCCAAGAAGTCGCCGGTGCGTTTTATATTTTCGCATTCTGCACTTCGTGAAGGATGGGATAATCCTAATGTATTTCAGATTTGTACATTGAAACAGAGCAGTAGTGATGTGCGTAAAAGACAGGAGGTTGGTCGTGGACTTCGTCTTTGTGTGAATCAAGACGGAGAACGTATGGATACCAATGTTCTTGGCGGTGATGTTCATAACATCAACGTACTGACTGTTATTGCCAGCGAAAGTTATGACAGTTTTGCAAAAGGTCTTCAGAGTGAGCTTGCAGAGGCTGTTGCAGATAGACCGGTGGCTGTTACTGCAGAACTGTTTACCGGAAAAGTGATTAGGGATGATAAGGGTAATGAGCAGGTCATTGATATGGATACAGGACGAGCAATTCACTTTGATCTTATTGTGAATGGATATATTGATAAGAAGGGTGCACTTACAGATAAGTATTATGAAGATAAGGCCAACGGTAATATCAAATTTGCAGATGAAGTATCTGATTCTGCACAATCTGTAATTGAAATCATTGATTCTGTTTATGATAGTAGAACTATGCAACCGGAAGATGCACGAAAAAATAATGTGGAACTTTTGGTTGATGAGGAAAAACTTGCTATGCCGGAATTTAAGGCATTATGGAATCAGATTAATTCTAAATCTGTATATGTGGTTGACTTTGATACAGATGAACTTGTTGAGAAGGCAGTTGCATCATTAAATAAGAAACTTCGTGTCTCTAAGGTCTACTTTAAAGTTGAAATGGGTACAATGGAGCAAATTCAGTCGAAAGATGACTTGCTGAGCGGATCAGCTTTTGTTAAGGAAGAAAGTGAAAATTATAATCATACAATATCAGCAAATTATAATATCAAATATGATTTGATAGGGAAGTTGGTAGACGAGACCGGACTTACAAGAAAAGCAATTATTGAGATTCTTCAAGGAATAGATGTTTCTGTATTCAATCAATTTAAGATGAATCCGGAGGAGTTTATTATCAAAGTGGCGGCGCTTATCAATGATGAAAAAGCAACGGCTATTATCAATCATATTACCTATAATGTAATGGATGAAAAATATGATACAAGACTGTTTACAGATCCTACCATCAAGGGAAGACTTGGTAAAAATGCAATGAAAGCTAACAAGCATCTCTATGATCATCTTGTATATGACTCAACAAATGAGAGATCTTTTGCAATGGAATTAGATACAAACAAGGATGTTGCCGTTTATGTTAAGCTACCTGACGGATTTTATATCAGTACTCCTGTCGGAAAGTACAATCCTGACTGGGCAATTGCTTTTTATGAAGGGAATATCAAACATATCTATTTTATTGCGGAAACGAAAGGTTCTATGGATTCAATGCAGCTTCGTCTTATTGAGGAATCCAAAATTCAATGTGCGAGAGAGCATTTTAAGGCAATTAGTAACGGGAATGTTGTCTATGACGTTGTGGATGGCTATAAGTCTTTACTTGAAAAGGTAATGAAATGATGTGTTTCGCATGGAAATACTTGTTGGATAATTAGTTTTAACATTACCAAAACAAATCTTCTATCTATCAACAATTCATTCGATTTATAAATTGGAATGATTGCCGAATTTTTTCGGACATTACCAATCACTACCAAATCATGACCAACTATTACTAAATATGACAAAAGCAGTTTTGAAAGGAGATTCGTACTGTGGAAAAAGTTTTTTTTGAATATAGTGAGAACAGTCTTACGTTGTATGATGCTTTGAAAAATGCCAATCCGCCAAGTGATATGGTTGCTATTTTCAATAAATTTCAAAAGCAACTCTATTCCTATTCAGAGTTTGAGGTGAAGCATTTTAAGAAATTGCAACCATTTGCCGAGAACAAACAGTTGGTGAATTTTGTGTGTGAGTTATTGAACAAGGTTTGTCCTCATTATGAGCATAAGGAGTTCTATTATATCTTGGTAGTGTTGAGCTATTCTAATGAGCAAAAAGCGATGGAGTATTTGGACTTGCTGACGGAATTTGTCATAGCAAATGAACTGAATCTCTGTCATATTTTACTCATGATTTTCAATGAAATAGGCTCTGCGCAAGTGTTGTCGAATAAGAAAACATTAGAACAGTATTTTGAAAATTTGTATCTGCAAAGTGATTATTTCGAATTCATCAAAAGAGTGGGACTTGACACTTCCAAAATGGAGTTCCAGAAAACAGGAGGAGAGGGATATTTTCGTTTTGACCTTACCAATATGGAAGGAATCCAGTATGCATTCGAATTGGATGACGAAATGGATAAAAAAAAGTTTTGCAAACTGAGTGTTGCTGTTTTTGCTCCTAAGGGGATGAAAAGCTGTTTTGATATATCGTTGACAAGCAAAGAATTTTTGCTCTATCACCATCACAAAGATTATTGTGTATCTTCGAAAGAAGAGATAAAATTGCTGAAGAAAGAAACAAATCAGTCATTTTATATCGAAAACAGTGAGGATTTATTGGAACTGAAGAATATTGTAAAGCAGATAGAGAATGTGTTAGGAACCAAATTTGTGTCTGACATCATATCTTCTCATTTTACAAAGCCTTTGAAAGGAAAGAAGGAATTGCAAAAATGGTGGGAAAAGAGTAATAGCTTATCTGAATAGAACAGGTATCGTTTGAATGGAGATAGGGATAGGATAATAACAGGCGATTCAATATTTTGAGATAATTTTTGTAATATCAATCGGAAGTAAAAGTTTGGAGGGATTGTCGTTATGATGGAATTGGAAGAAATCATCAAAACAATGGAAAACAAGATAGAAAGTGATGAGTTTGAAGTAGTTATGACAGACTGTATGGAAACTGTTGAAAGTGATTATAATGAGCTTTCGTCAATAGAACCGTTACTTCAAATGATGGAAAGACATCCGCTTACTTCTTTTGGAAGTCCGGGGCCTATTGTGCATTTTGTTGAGACATTTTACAAAAAAGGATATGAGGAAAAACTAATTTCTTCCTTAAAAAGAATGCCTACTGTCCATACTGTTTGGATGTTACATCGTATCATCAACGGAACGGAACATCCGGAGCATTATTTGAGCATGCTCAAGCAAATTTCAGAAAATGGAAGCTATCATAAGGAAGTAAGAGATATGGCATTGGAGTTTTTATCCATTCATGAGTAGAGTTGATGGAACAGTTAGTTGTTATGTCAGGTCAGTATCAAATGGATATCATGTATTATGGTTTGTAGTGGAATTGACTCTGCGTGACCTGATATGTGCGCACAAGGTATAAAGTCGGGAAGTTAAAAAGGTATGAAAATATACATTAGCATAGGAGGAACAGTAAATGATTTTTGGGATGACGTATTATCAAATTTGTTGGTATTTTCTTTGGTATTCCTTTTTAGGATGGATTGTAGAGGTTGTATTCCATGCAGTCACACAAGGAAAGGTGATTAACCGAGGATTTCTAAACGGTCCTGTTTGTCCGATTTATGGATTCGGTGTGGTATCCGTTTTTTGTCTGAATGGATATGTAAGTCAGTTAGGAAGTGAGATCAATGACTTGTATCTTTTCTTTGCAGGAATGATACTTTCTACTTCGCTTGAGTTAATCGGGGGATGGTTTATGGATCGATGTTTTCATGCAAGATGGTGGGATTATTCGGATAGACCGTTTAATTTTAGAGGATATATCTGTTTGGAATTCTCCATCATTTGGGGCTTCTGTATTCTTTTTGTTGTTCGTATTATGCATATTTATGTGAAGAATAATTCAGTTGTTCATTCGGAATCAAAATTGGGATGGTATGTACTTTTGGCACTTTATGCGATATATTTTGCTGATATGGTCGTTACTGTTATGATGGTACGAGGATTGAACCGAAATCTGCAAAAATTGGATGATATTCAGAAGGATATGCGATTTGTCAGCGATCGTTTGAGTAAACGTGTTGGCGAAAGAACAATCAATGCAGTAAAGAAAGTGGAAGAGGCAAAAGTTCAAGCAGAGCTTGGAAAGGCAGAGTTGCGCGAAAAATTGTCAGAGAACAGTTCGTTGGAAGAGTCCTTTGAAAAACTGCAATCCAAACGACTTGCATTACAGGAAAGGTTTGATGAATTGTCTGAAAAGATGAGAAGTCATACAATCATCGGACAAGGTCGTTTGCTCAATGCATTCCCTTCTATTAAACACAGGGACTATTCGGAAGTTCTTAAGTTGTTGAAGGAAAAAAGAAAAAAATAGAAAATAGAAAATAGAAAATTTTTTTGATACAGAGAAGTGGTCTGTTAAAAATCCTTTATTTATTCAATAAGGAAACGGAAAATAAGTTGTCAATAAGCTAAGATTAACAAAGTTTGAAATGAATGCGAATAGACGATAAAGGAGGAGTAAAGTTGGGTTATACACAAGAAAGTTTTGAAGAATGGGTATCTCACATACCGGAAAAAATGGAGCAATTTACAACTCAGTTTGCCAAAGAGAATCACTTGATTCTTGACTACACAATGGATTCCTTAGATGATTTGGAACGATGGATTTTAGATCATTATTCCAATGCAAAGGAGTTGATAGCGGACAGTTGGACTTTAGACCGTCTTACCATCTATCTCGGGGAGACCGTTCGAAACTATATCGGCGGCAGATGGGTAATCGATTTAAAAAATAAGAAAAATGCCTATTACAGTATGCCGGCATTGACGGATCCATATTATCAAGATGAGTTGCGTATTTCTCCAATGCCTGACGCAACTGCTTGTATCAGTAGAAAGAAAGGAAATTATATCAGCAGAATCTTGGTTTATCGCATTTCAAACAGAGCAAAGACAATCGATGAGTTGGTGGAGTTTATGGAACGGGAGTATTACTGTATGGATGCCTTTTCCATTGGAAAATATAGAGCAACGGAAGGTTTATTTTTAGATTGGGATGGAAAGAATTACATCTATGGATATTCCGAAAGAGGACACAGAGAGATAGAAAAAACATTTAACGAGGAAGCAGAGGCTGTCAAATATGTCTTTGACCAAATCTATGAATGTCGTTTAGATAATGCCCATCTTGCAGCATGGACATGGGATAGTAAAGAGATTGAAAACGCCGAAAAAGAATTACAGGAAATGTTCATTTCTTTCAAACGAAATGACATTCCAAACTTTGATTCAGACGGAAGGACTGCCTATCGAATTTTTGTGTATGGAAAGAACATCAAGTATTTGGATGATTTTCAAAAGAAGTACAGAAAAGACTTGTAATGTAACAAATGTAGATACAGGAAGGAAAAGATGATTCGAAAAATAGAAGGGGTACGTCGGTTTATTTTTTGAGATAGAAATTTTGGATAGAAAAGATAGAGAAACGACAGCTTGAGAGAAGAGAATTATATGGAAGTGAAAGGTGAAATGGAACAATGAGCAATACTAAAGAATTGGAAATTTTTGAAGTTGCTTGCAAGTATTATTCAGAGAAGATGTCTGAGTTCAAAACAATATTAGAAACAAAGGTAAGCAACTTAACAAACGTGAACTGGACTTCTCAAAAAGGGACTACCAAAGTTTGTGCAGAAGATGAAACCGGAAGAAAAAAGAGATGCAAAGTAGGGATGAGTTTCGGAGCAAAAGTTTCTTTGACGTCGGAAGAAGTTTCTGTGATATGGAATGAATTTAAAAGTTTTTACGAAAAAACGAATGTATCAACATTGGAATATAACGATAGGAATCAAGAGATTGGAAGATATGTATTTTTAGCAAGCAATTCTTACGGCGATATTATCACATGTACGATTTATTTGGAGAATGAATGGAATATTCCTCAGATTTCTATGTTATGCTGTGTGTCTGCAAGGTATAAAAAGGAATCAAAAAGCAGTAGGGAGAGATAAGGAGGAATATCACAAGAGGAGGATAAGGATGAACGTATTAGAACAAATACAACAGATGATTGAAGAGGGAACATTAGAAGAATTCCACAAGAATTATTATTTGGATGCAGTTTCGAAAATGAAAGAAAAGGAACAAAAAGCACTTCTTGAACTGATGCTTAAGATGGAAGAGGCGGGATTCAAAAACAGTATTGCTGCTGCATACAGTGAAATTGCAGAGGATATCCCGCAGTTTGCAAGAATGACAGTATTGAAAGAGTTGCATAGAATAGTTAGAAATCCGGAAGATAACTTATCTTATGCAGAGGATTTGGCGGAAGATGACGATTGGGATGAGTTGCTGGAAAAATTCAGAAAGACTTTTTCCGAAGCGGAAGCAGAAAAGTTTTTGCGTCTTTATACCAAAGGTGTGATGGCAAGCGTTTATGACTTCTTTGAAGATGGCAATCCACGTGCAGACGAAGATGATATGACATGGGTACTTCTTGAAACAAAAGCAGACGGAAGTCATAGAGAAAGAGTGATTGATGGTTTTTGGGAAGATGATTTTGTAGACGAAGATTTTGATTGGGAGAAATAATATGAATTTTGAAAAATTATCTTTAGGCTATCCAGAAAAAAATATTGAAAAACTTAGCAAACAATTGGCAAAAAGTTGTTCCTTGACGAAAAGCAAGGATATGAGTGCGTTGTGTGAACTGGCGTATCGGTTGTATCTTTGTGGCGCTACAGATGAGATTCGAACGATTTATGATTTGACGAATGTTGAAATTCCTGAAAAGATAAATTATGATGTTTGGACTTGGATTCTATGTATATGGGGATTACAGGCATATATTGATGAGTTGAATCATAACGTAGAGGAAAAGGATAACATTGTAGCAACGATGAAGAAGGTGTACTCCGTTCCGACAAGGGATGGACAAACAGAAGAAGAGGCTTGGAAGTTTTTTCAAAAAATTGCAAGCAGACAGACTTATGCAGCAATCTGCAAAGAAAAAGAAATAGAAAGAAGTATTTCTGACAATGATAAAAAATCGGAAACATCCTATCGGTTCATTGCTCTTTACAATATGATTTCGTATGGAGTAACCGGTTTTTATCCTGCTTTAGAGGACAATAAAGAACAGTTAGAACAACAGATTCAGGAATATATGGACTGTTTGAGAGGATAGAAGGTTGTTAAAAAGAACAGAATCCTCGTCATACAGAAGGTGAATAGAATTTTAGAAAGTAACATCTGAAGTGAATCGGTATGGTGCTAACTACAATAACAAAAATATGTGAAGAAACAAGACACAGATGTTGTACCGGAGGATTCTTTCGTCGAAAGAAATTTTGATGAGATAACGGAAATATCGTATAAAATGAATGCTAATACTATGTTGAAAGAGATATGCTACACGATTATAAACAAAAAACAAACAGATTTTAAGCAGTGATTTTTGTAAGAACAAAATATCAGGTTATTATGATAGTAATAATCAAAACATTGTTGCTCCTTCACAATCGCTTATGTTGATTGCATCCATTTTGTTGTTGGAAAGAGGACAAAACCTTTTCAAAAGAAAGGAATGGAGTTGAAGTAAAGTATTTGCAAAAACTTTTGCTATTTTGTGAGAGATTCGCATGAAAAATAGAAAGGGAAGAGGTAGAGGATGAAATTTAATTCATTAATCCCGGAGCTGACAGTAGCCGATATCAAGAGAACCAAAGCGTTTTATCTTGAAGTATTGCACTTTACAATAGAATATGAACGACAGGAAGATAACTTTATTTTCATCTCTTTCGAAGAGAATCAAATGATGTTTGAACAAGACAATGGGAATTGGAGTGTTGGAGAACTTGAGTATCCGTATGGAAGAGGAATTAATTTTGAGATGAGAGTTTCTCATGTAGAAGAGCTCTATCAGAGAGTGTTGGATTTCGGCATCAAACCATTTAGAGAGATGACAGTAAGCCATTATCGTAATGGAGATGAAGAGATTGTTCAAAAAGAATTTTTAGTCCAAGATCCGGACGGATATCTTTTAAGATTTACGGATTGATTTCGGATATCGATGGATGATGAAATAGGACATGCTTCTCTCATTTGGCGATGAATCTTTTGTGGGATTTGCAACAACGATTTCTGCATACGGAATGTTGGTTGGAGGATTGATTTTAGGTAAGATGAGTATCAAAAAAAATTTTACAAATATCCTTCAATATGCTTTGATTGGAATCGGTTTTTTTATGATGGCATTTGCGTTCAGGGAAAATGAATTCCTTGTCTGTTTCTTCGGATTCTGCCTTTTTTTGAGCTTGCCGTTTGCTAATGTGGCAATCGATTATCTCGTAAGAGTCAGTATTCCATCAATTCATCAAGGGAAAGCGTGGGGATTGATTGGCCTGATTTCTCAGATGGGATATGTAGCTGCATATGCTTCAGCCGAAGTCATTGTTGATTTTATCGTACAACCTCTTTTGAAAAGTGAGAGAATGGTTGCACAATCGATTCTTGTGTTGATTGGTGAAGGAGAGGGGAGAGGTGCCGGACTGATGATTATTTTGGTGGGTGTTTTTCTGATTATGATAGCATTGATTTTGCTACAAAAGAAGGAAATCAGAGAGTTGGAAGAAGAACATTTCTTGGAATCCGCTTAAAAAATAATAGGAAAAGTAATCTCTTCCAAAGTTTTGATATTTGGATTGTGTCGGTTACATTTCTTTCTGTAGCAGTTCAGAGTTCTATTTGATGAAAGGAATTGTTTGGAATGTTGTTTGATATGTAACGATATGATAATGAAAGAAATGGTAGAGTTTCAATTGGAAGTTGCAGAGGAGAAACCATGACATTTATTGATGAAGCTTTGAAAAACTGTCATTCCGGAGAAGAATTTGTTCAGGCAATGGCATCTATTTATGAATATCCCGAAGTAAAAAACAACTTGAAAGATTATCCTGAATGGATTCGAAATATCATTGCGATTGTTGATTATGATACCGAACTTCAGATGGAGGGGCTGGAATGCAAGTTCTATCATGATGTGATAGAGGTGTTGCGTGTGATGGGCTTAGATGATGAGGCGGAGGTATTATCGGTTTTATGTCCAAATTCGACCGATGAAACGATTGCAATATGTATGGATAAACTAGCACTTTATAACGACTATGAGGATTTTTGGAATCAAGTGTTTCTGTATGCTGAAAAAAACTTATTAGGATTAATCAGACAATGACAGACTTTGGATAACCGTATATTTTCACCCTATGAATAAAATCTTTCACAATTTAAAAACCTCTAAACTGAGTCATATTAACTTATGTCAGTTTAGAGGTTTTTTAAAATATTTCAATGTTAAAACCTAATGAAAAAATCAGGTTGTATTTGTGCAATAATAGGTACGATTCTTTGCTTCACTCCACAAGGTTAAGTTATGATTCATCATTTCATAACATGCCATTTTATTTTGTTTCAATCTATCTTGTTTCAATCAGTAAGCGACGAAAGATAAAACATGATATTTTTTGTAAGTGAAAACTTATGACAACTCAATGATGTGTTAGGATTATTCTTGAAATGTCAATGTGACTTCTTTAACACTGTTATAAGACTCAGACATTGTAAAAAGCACTTTTGCATTTTTGTACGGCACGCCCTCTTTTTTCTCCTGTTCCGTTTTCGGTGGTAAAATCCCCAAAACTTTGTACGGATCTACCCATTCTCCTCTTCGCGGATCTTCTTCAAGCTCAATCCAAGTAGAGGAAATATGGATACCGGTTCCTGTCTGCGGATGGATTTCTGCCTTGACAATCGTTGCATCAAGCAAGGATGCAGGAGATTTTGACAAATTTTTGGCTTGTACGGTTACCGTTGTAAATTCATAGTCGCTTTCACTTTCAAATGTATAGGGTTCGCTTAGTTCTCCCGGTTGTAATATGATTTTTCGCAACTTTTCCGGTGTATTGTTCTCAGAATTGTCCAATACAAGATTTTTATACAGGCAATCATCAAAAGTATCGCTCCCCAAAAGAAACGAACGACCTACATCAGCATGGAACAGAAGTCCTTTCGGATTTTCCGGATGGGTCATCAACATGGGCTTCAGTTCATGATAAATTTCTTCATAAGGTTTTATGTTCAGTTTTTTGTCTTTCACTTCAGAGATATCTAAATAAATCCATTTATCAGAGTCATCTCTTCCTTTCAATCGGATACCGCCAACATTCATTCTCATATCGAATGCACCTGTATCCACAATGATAGGATAGTGTTCAGATACAAATGTAATAAAACTTATCATTTTATCATAAGAGCTTTTCAACTCTTCAAGAGAGCTTGCCTCAGTAGAATATACATAGTGAATATCCTTGTCATACGATAGAGTGTCCGGACTAATCGTATTCGATTTTGTAAACTGTTGGATTGCAGATTCGCAAAATACTTCATCGACATCCGACCATAAATAGGATTGCTTGGTTTTTACATCATGAGCGATTGTGGCATTGAATTTAAGGTTTGGATATTTGTGAAGTGAAATAATAAAATAACGTTTGTTTTCTGGATTTTGTTCTATCGTATAGCTATTTTCTCCATAAGCTTTATCCATCCAATTGACGATACGTTGTCTATCTTCTTCCGGAGAATAGCCACATCCGGCCAATAAAAACATCATACCTACCAATGCAAAAATCATAGTTAATTTTGGAAATGACATTGATTTTTTCCTCCTAGATGTTAAGTTTTTTCTACCTTCATGATAAATTTCAGATAATCATATTTCACTTGATGGAAACAGTTTGTTTTGTACTAAGAACATAAGTGAATCTCCCTTTTTTAAATAAGGTCAGAACATGATTACAACAACTATGTAATATAAAAATTAAAATTATTATATCATTTAAGATTATTATATCATAGAAGCGATAACATAGTAAAAAAATATAGGAGTCAGACCGGAATCTGATTCAAGCAATCGGATAGAGTAAAGATGGAAGTACGATAATTGAATATTTGACGATTATACATCATCTTAGAATCGGCATATTTACTTTCACCTTTGATAGTGCTTTCGTTAATTGAATAATCATATTTGCCTAACTCAATCAATCCTTTATCCTTAGAAGTTAAAAAAGACTTAGTTTTTTCACCTTTAATAAAAGCCGATTCCAAACCTCTTGCAATCTGATTTTTCA
>NZ_DBHIIC010000042.1:0-12411 GCF_057248345.1 Filifactor sp.
CAAAATAGTATTCTTCACTATTTCCTTCTCCATAAGAAAACAGTGAAGAATAACAAACTTTCCTTCTTTTTCAAACGTCAACTACACTTCCATAATAATTGGAAGAATCATAGGACTTCTCTTTGTTTTTTGGAACAGATAAGATTTCAAATCCTCTTTGATAGAAGTTTTGATATATGCCCATTCTCTGTTATTTTTCTGTTGATTTCTAATCAATGTCTGTTTGATGATGTCTTTTGCTTCATCCATCAAACTTTCTGCTTCACGAACATACACAAACCCTCTTGAAATAATATCAGGTTCGGAAACCATAGAACCGTCTTGCTTAGATAAGTTTACAACAACAACCATCAAACCGTCTTCTGAAAGATGTTTTCTATCACGAAGTACGATATTTCCAACATCTCCAACACCCAACCCGTCAACCAATACATTGCCGGATGGAACTTGTCCGTTGATTTGACACTCGTTACGAGATACTTCCAACACTGCTCCATTCTTCATTAACACAACATTTTCAGCCGGCATTCCAAGTTCTTGTGCGAGCTCACCATGAATATATAGATGACGATATTCTCCATGCACCGGCATAAAGAATTTCGGTTTGATAATGCGATGAATCAATTTCAACTCTTCTCTTTTCGCATGACCGGAAACATGGATATCAGAATCTCCGTCATACACAATCTTCGCACCACGTTCAAATAACTGATTCACTACCTTTGCAACGGATTTTTCATTTCCCGGAATCGGATGTGCTGACAATACCACGGTATCTCCTTCACTCACCTGAATTTTTTTGTGTTCTGCTGCAGCAATACGAGACAGAGCTGCCATCGGTTCCCCTTGAGAACCTGTTGTGATAATGGTAAGCGAATCTTTCGGATACTTGTGAATGTCATTGATATCTACCAATGCTTTTTTTGGAATATGAAGATATCCTAAAGACAGTGCAATATTGATACCGTTTACCATAGATCGCCCGGATACTGCTACCTTACGACCATATTTGATTGACATATCGACAATTTGCTGAACACGATGAATATTGGAAGCAAACGTTGCAATAATAACGCGATTTCCTTGTGCCCCCAAGAAGATTTCATCCATCGTCTTACCGACAACCTTTTCAGACTTTGTATATCCTTCTCTTTCCACATTAGTACTTTCTGCCAACATCAACAGACATCCTTTTGCACCAATCTCCGCCATTTTGTGGAAATCAGTCACTTCATTGTCAATCGGCGTATGATCTATCTTAAAGTCTCCCGAATGATAAATGACACCAAGAGGGGTATGCACCGCCAAAGCGCACGAATCCGGAATACTGTGTGTTACACGAATATAGTCTATCTTGAACAATCCTGCTTTCACACTTGTACCGGCAGGAACTTCAATCAACATCGCATTCGAAATTCGATTTTCTTTCAATTTGTGCTCTACCAAAGCAAGGGTAAATTTTGTACCATAAATAGGGACATCTAACTTTTTCAATACATAAGGAATTGCACCGATGTGATCCTCATGACCATGTGTCAAAAAGATTCCCTTCAATTTATCATGATTTTTTACTAAATAGCTGATATCCGGAATCACAACATCAATTCCAAGCATTTCATCTTCCGGAAAACTCAGACCACAGTCAATCACAATAATTTCATCCTTATATTCTATTGCAGTCATATTTTTTCCAATTTCCTGCAACCCTCCTAGAGGAATAATTTTAATTTTGTTTTGTTTCTTTGCCATATACAATCTCCTTTTTCATTGTTTGTGCTTCTATCTCTCTAAATACATTTCATTTTCTTACTGAACAATATCATCATTTTCACAGAAGAAAGAGTTTCCGTCCCATATTGTAACTCCTTTATTATTTTCGAAACAAAGACATTCATCCTGTATACCAAAAGATATGAATATCCTGTTACAAAGATACGTCATCTGTATCATTACAACATTCTCTTTGCAAAAATCAAAAATCAACAAAACAGACACAACAATTCCCTGGTTTTTCGTATCCTTTCGCCCAAAGTACTACTTACACTTCAACTGTGAAATCTACTTTAATATTTTCAAAAAAAACTACTATGCAATTTTAGCCCGAACACTTTTCTTAAACTTATTACTACCCTATGATACCATGTTTCTATCATATTCATAAGAAAAAAACCTCCATACGAAGAGTATGAAGGATTTTTTGCTATAAACATTTGCTGCATATTCCATAGAATTTTACATCATGGTCATCAATTTTGAAATTGTAGCTTGTCTCAATAATATTTTCCAAAGGATCTAATAAGTCTAACTCTACTTCCGTAATGCTTCCACAATGCTTACAAATTAAATGGTGATGGTTATGTCCTTCGTGAGCCATGTTAAACTCATATCTTAAACATCCGTCATCCAAACTTAACTTGTTTGTAAAGCCTATTTTGTCCAACATTTGTAATGTTCGATACACAGTTGCTAATCCGATTTCGGGACAACTTTCCTTTACCTTGTCATAAATCTCTTCACAACTCAAATGTTGGCCTTTAGAATCAATCAAAACTTGCACAATTGAACGTCTTTGAGGCGTTAACTTCAAACCTGCTTCTTTTAGCTTGTCTTTCAAATCTTCCATATAATCTGTATTCATTACCATCACCCTTTTCTCAAAAAAATGTCATTTAGCAGTCATTCTCAAATAAATTATATGATAAGAATACAGTATTGTCAATTGAATTTTATATATTTTAAAAAGATTATACGAATCAGTCTTCTGTTTCTAACAGTTCATACTGTTCTGCTACGATTTCAAACTCTTCGTCATCTTCTATCTCAAACAGTTCCATTTCCCCATTTTCATCATATTTTAAGTTGAATATATATGCCTCTTCTTCGCCTGTCGGTTGCAAGATCGCATACACTTTTTCATCCACTTCCAATGTGGATACCAATTCGAATTCAACGTCATTTCCATTCTCATCTGTTAATACAATCTTTGTTTCTTCTAACATAATATCTCCTCTTTTTTCATCTAATAACATGGTTAATTGATAACAAACACATGCTACTTCTTCATTAAATATGTTTCTAAAATAAATACTGCAGCAATTGTATCTATCACATTCTTCTTGTTCTTTTTTTTCACACCGGATGTATGCATCACTTGTTTTGCCGATTTTGTAGACAATCTCTCGTCTTGAAATACTACTTTAATATCTGCAGAAATTAGTTGTTGCAACTGTTCTACAAACTGCATCGTCTTTTCTCCCTGAAAACCGATTGTTCCATCCATATTCTTAGGCAATCCACAAACAATTGTCCCAATATCATATTGTTTGATGACTTCGACAATCTTTTCTAAATCTTCCTCATCCTTCGTCCGATGGACGGTGTATAAGGGCTGTGCCGTCCAACCCAACAAATCAGACATCGCCATTCCAATACGACGATCGCCCACATCCAATGCCAAAATTCTCTTTTCCATCATATCTACTTCTGACTCATATACTGTTCCAAAACAACTTCCAAAATTTCATCTCTTTCAAAAGCGCGAATCATTGTTCTGGCATTATTATAACTGGTGATATAACTTGGATCTCCCGACAGCAAATATCCTACTAATTGATTTTTTGGATTATATCCTTTTTCTTCCAACGATTTCCAAACAGAATTCAACACTTCTTTAATCGTCATCGTATTATCACGTGTATATTCGAACTTCATCGTATAATCCAAATTTACTTTCTTTTCTGACATACAATCCACCTTCTCTCTTTATTATCCTGTAAAAATCCTCTGTCATAAAAAAATCTGATTCCCCATAAAAGGAGCAATATTCCTTCACGCAGATATAACCTCTGCATTTTATCATTATATCAGCCTTTTTTGTTTATTTCTATGAAAACTACAAAATTCACCTTTTTGTAATTATACTGATATATTGGCAACAGAACTCAATCATTTCTCCACAAAAACTACAACATTTCATTCAATTATTTCTTGTTTCAATAACCTATCCTGCACGTTCCAATGTTGCAACTATAACGATATATTCCAATCTAACTACTCCTAACTGTCCAAACTCATCTTTCGAAGGGGAAGTGCCAACATCAATCCTCCGCCTATAGCATTGCCTAGCGTTGCAATCAGAAGATTCATCACTAATCTTGTAATTGGAACTTCAGGTGTATAGAGAATACTGAATGAATAGTACCCCATATTCGCAACACTGTGTTCGTATCCGGATATAATAAATGCGCTGATCGTCAGAATTATCATCACAATTTTTGCAACCTCCTCTTTCATCTTGATTCCACACAAAATTGCAATACATACCAAAAAATTACACAAGATTGCACGAACGAACAACTGCATATAAGGAATGTAGACTTTGTTCGGCATACATAATTTAATATACTCTTCTGTCCCCGATGCTCCCGCAAGATAAAATAAAACAGCAAACAATACTGCTCCTATAAAATTTCCACAATAACTTGCCATACACACTTTCAAGGTATCTAACCACGATACTTTCTTGTCAACAGAAGCAAATGACATCACAAAAGTATTTCCCGTAAACAGTTCTCCTCCAACCATAACAATCAACAAGACAGCCAATGAAAAATAAACACCTCCCAGCATCTTTCCAACAGGAGGATTCGATTTTGCAAACAGATTGTTACAAATCAAATTCAATCCCAATGCTCCTGACACAAAAAATCCGGCAAATACACTTCTGATAAAATACTTTAACTTGTAATCAGAAAGTACAGTTTTCTTTGTTACGGCAATGTTCGAAATCGTTTCAACTTCTCTAAAAATCATAGCACACACCCCTTATCAACATTATCTTTTCAAACTTTATTCTTAATTCCAGTTGCCTATTGTCATTGTTTCAAATTGTGATTTATTGTTTCGCTACACTATACTTAGTTCAATCAATATATCGTTCACATTCCATTTTTCAGATGACAAACCAAGGCATTTCTATTGGGTTTCGTATCATGTCGTTCTCTTTCAATACTATACTCCGATAGATACCATCTATTTTACACGATTTTCTTTCTAAAATCCATATTATTTCGAATTATTATTTATAAATAAAAAAAATAGTTCGTTATTAGATACAAACGAACTATTCCAATCTCTTATCATATTTCAGATTTTATTTCAATTCAAACTTCACTCTACTTCTTATTTGGTTTCAACAAGAACGATAGAATAAACGTCGTAATCATCAATACAAAATACACAGTGTACACAACAAACAGAACATTACTGTCATAATACCGTCCTGAATGAGAATGATGAACTGCATGATTTGTAAATAGAATACCCGATATCAACATGATGCAAAACATTCCCATAAATATATAGTCCCATCGTCTTGTTTTCAAGCATTTTCCCTTCCTTTCAGTGTTACATAACACTCCCAATTGGTTGTTTCAAACCAAACATATTACTTTGTCCTATCGAGTACAAAATCATTCTTTTTCAAAAATAAAAAGGAACAATTTTTCAGATACGGATCCATAGAAATGAATTATGTCTTCGTTAAAGTTTGACGGATTCAAAGAGGACTTCACACTACCCATCCACCTTCATTGTGAAAATAAACATTCAAAACATCAGAAGAACTACTGATTGGATGCTTTTTTAAGCCCCATATAGCAAGCAATCAAATAGGTTCCGGACAATGTCAGCGCTACTCCCAGACCACTGTAAAACACTGCAATAAATGTGTCGGATACCATACTTGACTTTCGAAGTGCAATTCCAAAACTCATCATACAAGCCATAATAATATAAGACTTTCGAGCAAAAAAATGCCAAAAAGGACGATGTCTTTCTTCAAACAACAAAATTCGCTCTTTGTTTTTCCTGCTCATACGAAAAAACATCCATACAAATGGCATAAAAACCACTATAGACAACAAAATATGCAAAATGGTTATCTCATTCATCTGCAGATAACTCATTAACCCTAATCTCATCACATTGTAACCGGCAGCAAACCAAACCAAACCGGCTATCAACACTAACTTTTCTTTTGAAATAGATAATAACCTCTTTTGTTTTCGTTCCATCTTCACACTCCTTACTAAGACAACCACTCTTTTTACTTTTCAAATGTTGCTGTAATCACAAATGCTCTATCACACTTGACATCTAAAAATTGATGTAATGCATCCGCAGGAAAAGAGTTATCGCCTTCTTTTATTGCAAACATGCCCAAAAGAGGAACTTCCTTGCCTTCTTCTATCGGTTGCTCGTGCTCCATATACAATGTCATGCCGGAATCATCTCCAAAATCAAATCCGTCTCCCAAAGTCGTCAGACTCTCTCCTACGGTCATTAACACAAACTCCGACATCTTTTTTCCGATTCGAACTCCTGCCACATGATACTGATCTTCCAACTTCAATTCAGATGTCAACACATCGGATGATCTCCACTCTCCGTTTTCGATTGTCCATATTCTGATGGTACAATGTTTCAAATCCGTTGAAAATTCATAGTAATTGCTCTTTGAATCAAACGAATTTACCAGCCGTTCCGTTTCTTCCGTCAAAACAAGAGGACGAATCGTTTCATGTTGAACTTTTTTACTGTAGCTTTCACATCCCACAAGCAAAGTAATTAGTAATAAACAAGCACAAAGCAAAACACCCTTTCTCATCTTAGTAACCTCTTTTCTCATCTTAGTAACCTCTTTTCTCATCCATTCTCAAAAAATTTTATGTGACTGATTCTTCCACTTTCCAATCAAAAGCACTTGTTTTCAAATATCCATTTGTAAAAATTATCAAAACTCCTGTATCTATCCGATTTCTTTAGGAAGGCTTCAAAAATAGGAAATCGAATCTCAAAAAGGTTCAATAGTCAGTCAAAAACAAACTGTTTTCATAGTTATCCTATGGAATAACTCCCCTACTGTTACATTAACATTCCTATTCAAACTGATACAACTATTTAAACTGACAGCATCAACTGAATAGAATCATAGATTTTTTCCAAATCTTTTTTATTGGGATGATTTTTTGCAATGCCGCCTATTTTTGCCAAAAATCCATAGGTATCAAACCCTCTACAATAACAATCTCCCAAGACACGTGCACCTTTTTGTTCCAATGTTTTTTTCAGTTTCTTGGCATAGTCCAAATACCTTACTCCACAAGTATAAAGCAACACTATATTTTTTTCTTTTATATCTACTATATCAATATATTCTAAGATTGATTTGTGAAATTGATTAAAATAAATCCCCGATGCAAAAATCACAGTATTATATTCACTCAAATCAAACTCTTTTTCTTTCGTAACATCTACAATCGTAGCAGAAATTTTCGCTCCTAGATAATTGACAACTTTCTTAGTGTTTCCATGGTGAATTGAGGCATAAATGATGGCAATGTTTTCCATCGAAATCTCCCACCTTTCTCCTTACGTTTCTTACACAATATCATAAAATCTTATTCCCATCATCATCAGGTTCTATAACAACATTATACATTAAAAAAAGAGGACTCTGCTACTTTTTTGGTCCTCTTTTTTGCAATATGATAGATTTCATACATCATTTCAATATCCAATTATCGTTCAACCGAACAGTTTTTCTAAAAAGGTTCAGTAACACATCGTACCAAACTTTCGGTACAACAGCTGACATAGAATGATTTCAAAATGGTAGTGAATAGAAAACATTGAATCATATTCTATCCTAACGCCCTTTTTTGAAATGTCCACCACCTCGGTAAGTATTGACAACACAAGTAAACTCTTGATTGCACCGAGGACACTTCACAATATGATAGATGATATCATCCACCCACATCTGATTCACTTGATGACAGCCGAGCGGACAAGTTCCTTCCACAAGCAAAAATCCCTTTTTGTCTACCAACTCAAGAATGGACTCCACAACCTGCTCATAGTGTTTCGGACTTTGAATCTTATCAACCAACGGAATATCTTTACAATAATCGCACATTTTAACCATCCCTCCATAAGACGTTATCTTTCTTAACATATCTTTTTATAAAAAGTTTACATTCCACTTGGAATTCAACAAGTAATCCATAACATCTCTTAACTCGATGTCTTCCCGAAACTTTTCACCTTTCCAAATGCAAAGCAAAATTTCAAATCTGATATTTCCCGAAGAATATATCCCTTCCATTATAACTATTTTATTACATAGTTATCCCGGTTCAATACCACTAATTGATTGTCGACAATATCTGCTATAAACGGCATATTCTTCATCAACCTCAACTTCTTCACACAATTCCTTGCGAATACTTCCACAATCCTCTGCCATCTGTCTTATATCATCATCCGACATCATCTCATACAAGTCGTATGAAAACGGATTGTTATCAAAATCAAAAATCTGAAATAACATTTCTCTATTGTGGTAGTTTCAAAGACAATTCAGCTTTTCAAAAAATATTCATTACCCTTGAGCGGCACCTCAAATAATAATATGTTCTGAATTTCGTATGATTTTAAGCTCAAAATAACCAAAAGAATAAAAAGGATGTGATGAATCGGAAGTCTTGCAATCTCGGCATCACAGCAAAATTAATGTTTTGCCTTTTTCTCAACATATATATTTGTTGCAATCACCGACACAATCACTACAACAATGAATATTACCACAAACGGAATCAGTTCCTCTTCCTTCATCAATCCAATGTCCACTTGATAACACAAGTAAGCTAGAATACAAAGCATGACGGAATTCACAAAACAAATTACACTTGTCGCTCTACATAGCTTTTTCTCATCATACTTTTGTCGCTCTTCCTTAGACGCAGTATTATAACCTGAAATCATCCATGCTCCTTTTCCATGGAATAAAAAAATGCCTATAATTCCAAATATCATTGACATGATGACAAGAACAACCTCTCCTATCAAAATTCATTCCTCCTTCTACCAATTTCAATCTTGCTCTCTACGATGAACTATCATCCTGATATTGTCCAATTACTTTCTAAAAAAACTTTTCGGATTTTTATTTTTTATGTTATCCATAAAGAAAATACCGATTCCCACCACAATACACAGATAAAACAAAATGCTCAAAAACTCTAAGTTGTATTGCTGTACAAAATAATAATAACTGCGACCTCTAAGGCTTCCCCATTCATAAACCTGTCTCCCGTCCACTTCTGTAATAAAAGGAATTATCACCTTTATGAACCGAGAAAAGATATAAATCACAAAATTTCCAAGCAAGCCGAATAGCAAAATCAATATCCCTATTTTTTTCTGCTGTGTTTTTTTGGTATTTCCTTTACTGATTTCCTTGTCCGTCCTACGAATCTCCTGTTCACACTCATCATTCAACAAATAATCTGTTGTCACACAAAACACCTTGCTCAATTGCAATATGTTCGAAACATCCGGTTGTGCCGTTCCCATTTCCCAACGTGAAATTGCTTGTCTTGATACATTTAATTTCCCAGCCAATTCTTCTTGTGACATTCCATATTGTTTTCGAAGTGCAAGGATTTTTTCTTCAAGTTTCATACTGAAATCCTCCTTTACTGTTTTGTATGTAGTGTATCAGATGATAGTTCATCAAACCAGCACAACCTCTTTACATTTCCGCAACAAAACTTTACATCTATTGAAAATTCTTCGTTCTAAAGTGTTTTTGTTACATTTGTAATATCATAATGCGATGTTGAAATTCTTTGCGTTTTTTCGCTATCCTTCCCAACAATTCCGTTTGTTACCTGACCTTGTTCTTTCGTTCCTACATAAATCTGAAGTTTCTCTTTTCTGCATCAAACTTAACCGAACACACAATAAAACTCTGATTCATTTTCTCTAAATAACTAATATAGCATTTGTACAATCAACCATATGATTTGTACATTATTCTGACGAATACTAACAGGATGAATCATCTACAAACATTGATTCTCTAATTCTTTATCTTGTTCTTTTCTGTCTTTTTACCAACAGCACACCTGCTGAAACCAAAAAGACTCCTATTCCTACCACAAACTTCCAAATATCAACCATACCCGAGTTTGCAAGGAAGATAGAGGTTGGGCCGTCTGCTCCTCCTATAATATCAGATTGATTGGAATCTTTAGCAGATGTCTCTTCTTTCGATTCTGCTTGTTTTATATCGTTACCGGAGAGTCTTTTTTGTTCAGCTTTTGCGAAGTCTCCGTGGTTAATATATTCCTCTAATCGCTTTGTCATAGGATAATCGTCAGAAAGCTCTATCCTCCCGTTTTCAAATTTCTTTATCTTATAGAGATACAAATTATTTTCATCAGCATACCCGCAAAGTACAGTTTCTCCTACTTTGACATCTTCTAAAATCAAAGAAGAACGAACAGGGTAAGTCTGCTCACTACCTTCTTCAAACTCCCCCTTAATATTGTATCTTTGAATCAGCGTAACACTTTCTTCTGTCATTTCTTTCACTTCGCCGATAAATGTTTGTGTATCCTCATCCTGTAATAACCATTCCGGAATATCTCCCGCAAAAGATTGATTCGGTACGAAAATTACTACAATCAATAATAGAACCATTGAAATTTTTCTCATCACAAAACTCCCTTCTTTCCGTCTTTCCGTTTCTTTTGAACCACCCTAAGGACATCACATACCAAAAACCCGAATGTACTTCCTAAACAGAACCATCCCAAAAATAAAATTCCAAATGCCTCTACATAAGAAACAACCTTCGGAGCCGTCATTTCACAAAAAAGATAAATCTCAAAAGAAACAAAAGTCCCTATGAGACAACATTTCAGTTGTTTCCAAACATAAGAAAATACCACAGATACTCCAATCCCAATCACAAAAAGAAAAATATCTTTTGATTGGAACAACTCTTGTAGAATAGGTAGCCTTGACATTATAACCTCTTTTCTCACAACAATTCTGTTTGTATTGTTATGTATCTTTTTTCCTTGTGTATACAAACAGCTTTCTCGTATTTTTGCCGAAATTCAAATAAAAAGAGAGCTCCGGCTATTCCTTTCTTTAATTTGCACAAACTCAAATATCACCTATGAAAAGTACATACATCATTTATCAATCACTCTAATACATTTTTGCCATAGTATACTCATCTACATACTCTCCATTGACATACATCGTATGTTTTTTGACTCCTTCCACCACAAATCCGTTTTTTCGGTACAGATGGATGGCGGGTTGGTTATCGCAACGCACGGTAAGTTCTAACCTTGTAATGTGATTTATTCTCGCCCAATCATCCAGCATCACAAAAAATTGACTTCCTATGCCACGATTGTAATATGCTTTTTGAATTCCAACCACAATATAAGCAGAATGTTGAATTCGTCTGACAGTACCTCTCTGTGCCGACAAAAATCCCACGATGTCTTTTTCTTCAAATGCTCCTACCAAAAAATCTTGTTCCCTTTCTATCTTACCTTCCAACAAATCCTGATTCCAAACCCTTTCATCCGGTTCATACAACATATACTCCGTCTCTTGGTCGATTCTTTTCATACAGTTATAAAAAGCTCGTGCATCTTCTTTTTTTATCTGTCTAAAGTCCATATCCTTCTCCTTTATTCTTCTTCACAAAAAAGTTGATGTAGCATCTGTTTGCGATTGTTGATAAACAGTTTGGTAACCTGATAACTGTCTGTATCTTCATAGTCGCACAGAGAAATCGTCCCTTTATCAAAACTAAATATTTCCGCATCCGTCATTCCCAACAAAATTGGAGAATGTGTAACAATAATAAACTGCGACCCTTCCTGAATACATCGATAGATCTCTAACAACAGTGTCAACTGTCTCTGAGGGGAAAGCGCTGATTCCGGTTCATCCAAAAGATATAATCCGTTCGGACGAAATTGAGTTTGTACCACTGACAAAAAAGCCTCTCCATGAGATTTTTCATGAAATCGATAGGAAGGATGTGCATCATCTGCATATTTTTGTTCCTGTGTCGCCACATTATAAAAACTCTCAGCACGAAGAAAATATCCTCCATACACTTTTCGAGTTCCTCTTGACAATCGAATATAGTTACTCAAATCCGAGTGAGAATCGAATGTTGAAAATGCATAATTTTTGGTTCCACCTTCTGCATTGAACCCCCAAGCAATGGCAATCGCCTCTAAAAGAGTTGATTTTCCACTGCCGTTTTCTCCTACAAAAAAAGTCACCGGTTTTTGAAATGACAGTTTTTCTACATTTTGGAATGCATCAATATCACGCAGGTAACTGTCTTTAGGAATTTCTTCCCAATCCATATACACATATTGTATAAAATTATCCATGACAATACTCCTCACTTCTCTTGCAAAACTACTCCTTATTCTTACCAACTTTTCTTAGTTTTTATCAGTATACTGTGAAACAATTATTCTTTCAAGGAAGAATCGGTTACAAAAAAATCTGTAGAAAAAT
>NZ_DBHIIC010000043.1:0-11740 GCF_057248345.1 Filifactor sp.
AAAAAAGAGTCAAGCTATTTTAAGAATTGTGTGTATGGATGGAACTTTTTTAAATAAAAAGTTTTATGAGAAAACTTCTGTGACCTAACGTACGATTCATATGATGATAGCTGGAAGAATTTGGTCTAACATATTTTTAAAATCTGATTTGTGATATAATGACATCATTTAAGGAATGTATGTAGATTAAAGTATAGTAAAGTATAGAGTAAGTTTCAGCAGATACAGAAATTCTGAATGATGAAAAATCAGAATCAAAAATGTAAGTTAGTGATTGTAATACGTAGAAATTATTTTCAGAAAGAGAGGGAATCATTATGAAGGTTAAAAAAATAGGGATTGTCAGTCTGTCAAAGGGAATACTCGGAGAGGATTTTATCCGTCATGAGTTGGAGATTGGCTTGAAGCGTTTGCAAGACTATGGAGTAGAAATTGTTTTGATGCCTCACGCACTCAAGGGATTGGATTATTTACAAAACCATCCTGAATCACGAGCAAAAGATTTGATTGATGCGTTTGAAGATGATTCGATTGATATGATTTTATGTGCAATAGGAGGAGATGATACTTATCGTCTGTTACCTTATCTTTTTGAGGATCATCAGCTTGAAAGAGCAGTAAATCAAAAGATATTTTTAGGATTTTCAGATACAACCGTCAATCATTTTATGCTTCATAAACTGGGTATAATCACTTTTTACGGGCTATCATTTCTATCCGATGTATGTGAAATCTCTTCTGAAATGTTACCCTATACAAAAAAATATTTTGAAGAGTTGATTACAACAGGAACCGTCAAAAGAATTACTCCAAGTGAAGTATGGTATGAAGAGAGGGAAGATTTTAGTGAAAACGGAGTTGGAGTATCTATGCCTTCTTTTGTAAACCAAGGGTTTGAACTGATTCGTGGAAACAAAACGTTTGAAGGACAAATTTTAGGAGGTTGTTTAGAATCCATTTACTATAATTTTTTTGATAATTCAAGATATGATGATACGGTAGAGCTATGCCGAAAATATGAAATCTTTCCTTCTTTGGAAGAATGGAAAGATAAGATTCTTTTGTTAGAAACGAGTGAAGAAAGACCGAAACCGGCTCTTTTTAGAGAGATGATTTGTGCATTAGAGAGATATGGAATTTTTGATGTTGTATCCGGAGTTTTGGTGGGTAAACCGCAAAATGAAATGTATTATGAAGATTACAAAAAAATTATGTTAGAAGAAATTTCTAATCAGAAACTTTCTCTTTTATGCAATATCAATATCGGGCATTCCACACCTCGATGTATTATTCCTTTTGGAATTCATGCTAAAGTTGATGCGGAGCAACAAACAATTTTGTTTGAATAGATTGGTGTGTATTCCAATCAGTTTGAAGTAGTATGGATTGGAAACACTGGAAAAGTTTTAGTTTAACAAAGAAGCCAGTCGTTTTAGAGCAGTTGATGGTATGAACTGTTCCGGAATGGTTGTAGTGTGATGAAATCAAATTTGGAAACAGCAATTTTTAACTGATGAAAGATAGAGTAATATTGAAAAAATTTTTAGCGATTTTGTATCAACAAATATGATTCTGATTTTTGAATAACACTTCTATTTGTGATATAATGTTATTTTAATAAATAGAGAGGGGATTATCATGTCTAAGAGAGGATTAATTGAGACAGTTTCAGAAGATGCAGTAAAAAAACAGCAACAGTATGCTGATATGATAAAGGTACAAAATAGAGAAAAGTATCATGATAAAAAGCCTAAGTATATGATTACAACTTGGGGTTGCCAAATGAATGAACACGATAGTGAAAATTTATCGGGTATGTTTGAGTATATGGGTTATGAGTTGACAGATAGAGAAGAAGATGCAGATGTAATCTTGTATAATACTTGCGCAATTCGTGAAAATGCTGAGCTTAAAGTATATGGAAATTTAAGTTTGCTAAAACATATTAAAGAAAATCGGGAAGATATGATTATCGGAGTGTGTGGTTGCATGATGCAACAACAACATGTTGTGGATGAAATCAAGAAAAAGTACAGTCATGTTGATATTGTGTTCGGTACGCATAATATTTATCAATTTCCGGAGATGTTATATCAACAGTTGACAAGTGATGAAGGACAGTTGATTGATGTTTGGGATATTGACGGTCAGATTATTGAAGGATTACCTACTACAAGAAAATTTGATGTAAAATCTTTTGTCAATATCATGTACGGATGCAATAATTTCTGCACTTACTGTATTGTTCCTTACACAAGAGGAAGAGAACGTAGTAGAGAGCCAAAGGATATTTTGGATGAAATTAGATTTTTAGCAAAAGAGGGAATCAAAGAGATTACTTTATTAGGTCAAAATGTAAACTCATACGGACAGACTTTGGAGCAAGAGTATACTTTTGCAGATTTGTTGAGAGATGTGAATGATATTGATGGAATTGAACGAATTCGTTTTATGAGTTCTCACCCGAAAGATTTGTCTGATGAGTTGATTGATGCGATGGCAGAATTGCCGAAAGTTTGTGAAAGTTTGCATTTGCCGATTCAATCCGGAAGTACAAGACTGTTGAAAAAGATGAATCGACACTATAGTAAAGAAGATTACTATCTTTTAGTGGATAAATTGAGAGCGAAGATACCTAATATCGGATTTACTACCGATATTATGGTCGGTTTTCCGGGTGAGACGGAAGAGGATTTCTTAGAAACGATGGAAGTGGTAGAAAGAGTACAGTATGATTCGGCGTTTACATTTTTGTATTCCGTTCGTAAAGGAACACCCGCTGAAAAAATGGAAGACCAAGTTCCTGAAGAGGTAAAAAAAGAACGATTCCAAAGATTATTGGAGCCTGTTAATCGGATTGCTGCTGAAAAAAATCATGCTTATGCAGGAAAGATTGTAGAAGTGTTGGTAGAATCCATAAGCAAGCGTGATGACACGAAATTAACCGGAAGAACAAGAGAAAACAAGCTTGTGAATTTTGATCGTCCAGAAGGAGATTGGATTGGCAAAATTGTGAATGTAAAGATTACAAATCCCAAATCATTTTCATTGAATGGAGAGATTGTTTCGGACAAAGAAATGTAGAGATAGATTCATGGTATCAATTGGAAAGGTGGGAAGTGACGATTGGCAAAACTAACTCCGATGATGGAACAGTATTTTTTAATAAAAGAACAACATCCTGACTCAATATTATTTTTCCGTCTGGGTGACTTTTATGAAATGTTTTTTGAAGATGCAAAAGTGGCTTCAAAAATATTAGAGATTGCCTTGACAGGACGTGCCTGTGGATTGGAAGAAAAAGCTCCTATGTGTGGAATTCCTTTCCATAGTTGTGATTCTTATATTCAAAAATTGATTCAAGCAGGAAAAAAAATTGCAATTTGTGAGCAGATGGAAGATCCTAAAGAGACGAAAGGTTTGGTCAAAAGGGAAGTTACGAAGATTATTACACCGGGGACATTTATTGATGAGAGTGTGATTCAGTCGTTTCGAAACAATTATATTTTGTCTGTTCATCTTTCTAATGATCACAAAGAATTTGCTCTTTCTTATGTGGATGTTTCAACAGGAGAGCTTAATATCTCCAAAGTATCCTATTTTGATTTTGCTGATATCTTTTATAAAATTTCTCCTTCCGAGTTGATAGGAAACAGTGTGTTTATCAAATTCTTGGATGGAAAAGAAAAGTTGGCTAGACAGATAAGATTATTTGTACAAAATAACCATGTCTGTGTAAATGCTTCGGAGTTTATTTCCAACGAAGTAGAAGCGGAGTTTTTTTCTAAAGAGTATCTAGGAAAACATCACCTTTTAGAAAAACAAAATATAGATGTTATTTTGTCCGTTCGTACTTTGTTGTCTTATATACAATATACACAAAAAATAGTTGCAAACAACTTAAACTCTATTCAGTGGATTCATCAGGATAAATATTTGAAGCTAGATTATTCTTCTATTTCCAATTTAGAACTTATGGAGAATTTTCTTCAAAAGAATAAAAAATATTCTTTATTCGGTGTTTTGGATAAAACGAAAACTTCAATGGGTGCAAGAATGCTTCGAAAATGGATTGAACACCCTCTTCGAGATAAAAAGGAAATTGTACAGAGGTTGGATATAGTTGAAGAATGTATCTCAGATTATAGTTTAAGGGAAGATTTGAGAGAGTATTTGGACTCTGTATACGATATGGAAAGAATCTGTGCAAAAATCAGTTATGATACTGTCACAGTGAGAGATTTGTTAAATTTGAAAGAATCGTTATATGATTTGCCGAACCTGAGGGAGAAAATTGAGTTATCAGGCAAAACCCTTTTAATTCAAATGTTTGAACAGATGGATACGTTAGAGGATATTTATCATTTGCTTAATAATTCTATTTCAGACAGACCAATTGGAACAATCAAGGATGGAGAGATTATCAGGGAAGGATATTCCAAAGAGTTGGATGAGATGAGAAACATTGAAAAAAATGCTGCATCGATTCTATCTCAAATGGAATTACAGGAGAGAGCTTCAACCGGATTTAAGACTTTGAAAATTGGATACAATAAAGTGTTCGGTTACTATATTGAGATTACTCACACGGCACTAAAATCAGGTGAACTTCCTGAAAGCTACGTAAGAAAGCAAACTCTTGCCAACTGTGAGAGATACATCAACCAGGAATTGAAAGAGTTGGAAACAAAGATTTTGACATCCAGACAGAGGGCGTTAGATTTACAAAATGAGTTGTATGCTGAAGTGAAAACAAAAGTGAAACACGCCGTTTTTAGAATCCAAACAACTGCAGATAAAGTAGGTTCTTTGGATGCATTGCTTTCTCTTGCGGAAACAAGTTATCAAAATGATTATGTAAAGCCGTCCATCAATGAGGAAAAACGTCTTGAAATTACAGATGGGAGACATCCGGTTGTAGAACGCTTGGTGGAAGAGCAAATTTTTGTACCGAATGATACCAATTTATTGAAAGAGAAAAACTTTATGATTATTACAGGTCCGAATATGGGTGGAAAATCTACTTATATGCGTCAAGTTGCATTGATTTGTATTATGGCTCATATTGGATGTTATATTCCGGCAAAATCGGGAGATATTCCTCTATTGGATGCAATTTATACAAGAGTGGGTGCAGCTGATGATTTATCACAAGGACAGAGCACATTTATGGTAGAAATGAATGAAGTGTCTCATATTTTGGAACATGCGACAGAACACAGTCTTGTCATTTTGGATGAAGTCGGTCGAGGAACAAGTACCTATGACGGAATGAGTATTGCGTGGGCGATTGTTGCTTTTATTTGTCGAAAGATTCAATGTATGACTTTATTTTCTACCCACTACCATGAAATAACCGATATTGCACAACAGTTTGACAATGTTTTTAATTATTGTGTAGCAGTAGAAGAAGATAAAGAAGAGGTGCTTTTTTTAAGAAAGTTGGTCCCGGGAAAAGCAGATAAAAGTTATGGGATTCATGTTGCGAAGTTGGCACATCTGCCAAAAGAGGTGTTGGCACTTGCAGAAGATAAGTTGAATCAGTTGCAAAGTGAAAAACAGGAATGGAGCAGAGGTATAGGGGAAGATTTTTTTGTGGAAGAAACGAAAAAATCTGATTGTGAAAATCCAATTTATCTAGAGATTATCAATGAATTGGAAGGTATTAACACAGATACATTGACTCCGTTAGAGGCATTGCTGGTGATTCATAAAATCAAAGAAAAGCTTCCAAAGTAATACCATTTCTAGCGTAATGCTGTTATAGAGAGGAGGATTTTTTGGGACAAGAAATTTTTATTTTAGATGAGTTTACAATCGGTAAAATTGCAGCAGGAGAGGTTGTGGAAAGACCATCTTCCGTAATCAAAGAGTTGGTAGAAAACTCAATTGATGCAAAAGCAAAAAATATCGTGATAGAAATTAAAGATGGTGGAAAGCAATATATCAGAGTATCTGATGATGGGATTGGAATCCCTTATAAACAACTGGATAAAGTGTTTTTGAGACATTCTACAAGTAAAATTCAAAAGATTGAGGACTTAGAAAGTTTACAGACTTGTGGATTTCGTGGAGAGGCATTATCTTCAATATGTGCGGTATCAAAAACGACTTTGATGACAAAAACATCTGAGGAAGAATGGGGAAGTCGTGTTTTTGTAGAAGGTGGAAAATATGTTTCGACAGAAAAAATAGGTCTTTCTCAAGGAACGACATTAGTGATAGAGGATTTGTTCTTTAATGTTCCTGCCAGAAAGAAATTTATGAAATCTTCTCCTGCAGAGGCTATGGCAATTAACCAGATTGTGTGTCGTTTGGCAATGGGAAATCCTTCCATACGATTTAAATTGATTAGCAATAACAAGGTTATCGTATCTACTGTAGGAGACGGAACTTTAGAAAATGCAATTCGTTCTATCTATGGCAAAAATGCAGTTGAGCAAATGTTTTTTTCAAAGAGAAGTTTTGAAGAAGAAGTGACTTTATATGGATATTTGTCAAAGACCAGTATGTATCAAACCAATCGAAGAATGCAAAATTTATTTTTTAATAATCGATATGTCGAAGATGTTTCAGTTGCAAGAGCGTTGGAAGATGCCTACAAGGGCACTATTCCAATTGGTAAATTTCCATCTTGTGTACTGTTCATTGAGTTGAATCCGTCTCACATAGACTTTAATGTCCATCCGAACAAATTGACTGTGAAATATGATTCGAAGTTGAGGTTGGAAGATAAAGTGTATGCTTTTGTTCGTGATGCTCTATTCCAAAAAAGCAATCATTTGATTCCAAAAGGAAGTTTTGTCAAAGAAGAAAAAAAGATAGAGTCTCCGGTGAAAGTTCAAATTCCGATTTCTGTAATGGAAGAAAAAGAGTTGGGAGAGTCACAGGAAGTAGCGGTATTTTCTTTTGAAAAGAAAGATACAACTACTCCTTTTGAAAAAATATTATTTCCAAATGAATCGGATACAAAAGAGTTTGAGTCAAAAGTGTCTAATGAAGGAAAAGAAATATTTGTAGAAGAAAATAAAATGATGATTGATGAAGTGCAGGAATCAGAGAATGGTTATTATGAGGGTGAACACTCCAAAATAGAACCTATAATGAAAAATGGAAAAGAAAGTGTAGAGCCTGTTGTTCAAAATTTTTTACAAATAGAAGATAAAGAACAAGACATTTTAAATTATGAACAATTACATTATGTAGGTAGAGTATTTTCTACGTATCTCATTATGACAAAAGAGGAACGAATGTATTTAATTGATCAACATGCAGCACATGAGAGAGTATTGTTTGAACGATACATGGCTTTGCTTCATAAGGATGAACTTTCCTCTCAACAATTATTGAATCCGATTTTACTTGAGCTTTCTTATGAAGATGCAACATTGATAGAAACACACGGTGATGAGATTAAGAAACTTGGGTTTGATTTTGATTTTCTAGGTGAAAAAGTAATTATGATTCGTGGAGTACCTGTTTTCTTTCGCGAAACACAGGGTGAACAATTTATGTATGAAATTATCGAACTTTTGAAAGAAAATAAAAACCTTGAAAACTATGAGGAATTTATTGATAAAGTAGCCACAAAAGCTTGCAGAGCTGCAATTAAAGCAAATGATCGCATTATGGATACAGAAGTTGAAGCATTGTTGAAGGATTTGAATCAGTGTGAGAACAAGTATACTTGCCCTCATGGAAGACCTGTATTTATCGAAGTGAAAAAATATGATTTAGAAAAGATGTTTAAGCGAGTGAATGCTTGAGAAAATCAGTTGAAGAAAAATGAGTGTGATAAACTTGAAAAAGGTGATTATGATTTCGGGACCAACCGGAGTTGGAAAAACGAAAACATCAATTCAATTAGCAAAAAAAATAGATGGAGAGATTATTTCCGCAGATTCTATGCAAATTTATAGAGAAATGAATATCGGAACAGCAAAGATTCGTGAAGAAGAGATGGAAGGGATTAAGCATCACTTGATTGATGTGATTTCACCGAATGAGAACTTTACCGTTTCTGATTTTCAGCGAAGAGCATTAACTTTGATTGATGATATTACAAACAGAAAAAAAATTCCAATTATTGTAGGTGGAACAGGACTATATGTTAATTCACTTTTATATGATATGGATTTTCAAAGTAATACAGTTGATCGAGAATTGAGAGAGGAGCTCTTAAATTTATTGGAACAAGAAGGAAAAGATGCACTCTTTCAACGATTGCAAGAAATAGATTCCAAAAAAGCTGAAACAATTGATAGATATAACAGTAAGAGAGTGATTCGTGCAATCGAAATCGCAACTTACGCAGAGAAGAATAAAGATTTTTCCAGTGATATTCTGACAAGAGAAGACATGCGATTTTTATTGTTTACTCTATATGCTGACAGAAAACAACTGTATGAGAGAATCAATGACAGGGTAATGGAAATGATAGAGGATGGATTGGTGCAAGAAGTTGGAGATTTAGTGAATAAATATCATCTTACAGAAGAAAATCAATCTATGAAAGGCATCGGTTATCGTCAAGTTATTGCATTTCTTGAAAAAAAGATAAGTGATTTGGAAATGATAGAAGAAATCAAGAAAGACTCCAGACGATATGCAAAAAGGCAATTGACATGGTTTAGAAGATATCCGTTTGCCAAATGGATAGACATGGATCAAGAATTTTCGGTAGCTTTTGAGGATATTCTAATAGAAACAAATACATTTTTGCAACAATAGTATCTCTATGGAATAAGATATAGAAAGAAGATAATGTAGAAGATTTTCAGTTTATGAAACAGTACATTTGTGATGGAATCAATCATCATTTATTCAACGATTCAAGTTCTTTTATGTTAGATTTTTGATACTTGACATCATTCACTTTGAAGAAAGGAACAGAGATAATATCTGTTTCATAAAAATCAAGTAAGACAAGGTACTTTTTAATCAATGGTTTTGATGAATGAAAAAGGAGGAGTTTTGTATGTTTGACAAAATGACAGTAGAAGAAATCAGTCAAAGATTGGAACAAGTGATTCAAAAATCAGATGCTATGAAAAAAGAAGGGGAAGTAGCAACCTACCTACCTTGTCTTTCTCAAATTGATCCGAATGGATTTGCAACTTCTCTTGCGACTACTTCTGGAAAAATTGTTGAGAGTGGAGATTGTGATATTAAATTTTCTATTCAGAGTATTTCTAAAGTAATTGATTTTATGATAGCATTAGAGGATGTTGGTTCTGAAACTATCTTTTCTAAAATTAATACAGAATGCACGAGATATCCTTATAATTCTGTCAGAGCCATCGATGATAGAGTGGCAAATCCGTTTATCAATGCAGGAGCTTTGACTGTCTGTTCTTTACTGAAAGGAAGAACGGTTGATGAAAGATTTCAGAGAGTTGCTGATAAAATAAAACAACTGAGTGGAGCGGACGAGATACGAACACAGAAAGAATTTCATTTTGTGACAGATATCAATCGTTCATTGGTATACTATTTAAGGGGAGTAGGCTTAATTGATTCGAATGTAAATGTAGAAGAAGTGTTGGATTTATATGTACGGATTTGTTTTATTGAATTAAATGCAAGAGAGATGGCGCATGTAGCGGGAGTATTGGCAAACGGTGGAAGAAGTTTAGATAACAGGAAACAAATCATAGATGAAGAAATTGTCAAAAAGGGAGTTTCTTTGATGGCAACTTGCGGGATGTATGAGAGTAGCGGTAAATTTTTGATGGAAACCGGATTTCCTGCAAAAAGTGGTGTAAGTGGAGGAATTATGGCAGTTGTACCTGGAAAATGTGGAATTTGCACCTATTCACCACGATTGGATGAAGAAGGAAACAGCTTGCGTGGAAATATGATATTGTCCGATTTATCGAAAGAATTCAAATTACACATGTTTGCATAAATAGTAGGAGTTAATAGGAAGTTTTCTTAATTGAATAAGGGAAAACTTCCTATTTTTGATTGATATTTCAGCAACTTTTGAGTAACGGTATATTCTATACAAATAACTGATATAAAAAGATACAAATTTATGAAATAAAGGACAAAATATTATACATCCTTTCGAATGATGATATATTATAATGATATTTTGAAGATATATACTATACTTTATTTAAGAATTTATGTAAAAAGAGAGTAATAATTTGTTTGAATTTTGAAGTAAGTATTGCATTTTTTGTGAAATTTCAATATTATAGTATTGTATATACTTAGATTTTTAAAAATATAAAAACTGATTTAAAAAAGTTAAATTTTTAGGAGGGTAATTCAATGAAAGTTGGAATCAACGGATTTGGAAGAATTGGTAAAAATGTTCTACGAGCTTATTTTGAAAATGGCGGAAAAGATACTTACGGTTATGAGATTGTAGCAGTAAACAATCGTAAGGAAGCACAGACACTTGCACATTTATTCAAATATGATTCTCTGTTCGGAACTTATGAAGGAGAAGTAAAGGCTGTTGGTGATGATAAATTAGTAATTGATGGACATGAAATCTTATTATTTGAAGAAAGAGATCCTGCATCTGCACCTTGGAGAGAATTAGGTGTTGATATTGTGATTGAATCTACAGGAAAATTTAACAAACGAGAAGATGCAGAAAAACATATTGCTGCCGGAGCAAAAAAAGTAATTTTGACAGCACCGGGTAAAAATGTAGATGCTACTTTTGTTGTGGGTGTAAACTGTGATTCCTACGATCCTAAAACACATCACATTATCTCCAATGCATCTTGTACAACAAACTGTTTAGCACCTTTTGCAAAGATACTTGATGAACAATTCGGAATTGAAAAAGGATTGATGACAACAGTTCATGCATATACAAATGACCAAAATATTTTGGATAAAAGACATAAAGATTTAAGAAGAGCAAGAGCAGGAGCTTTGTCTATTATTCCAACCACAACTGGAGCTGCAAAAGCAGTAGCTTTGGTACTTCCACAGTTAGAAGGTAAATTGAACGGATTTGCAATGAGAGTACCTACTCCAACTGTTTCTGTTGTAGATTTAACAGTAGAATTGAAGAAAGAAACAACAGTAGAAGAAATCAACAAAGCATTCGAAACAGCTGCAAATAATGAAATGAAAGGTATTTTAGGATACTGTGAAGAGCCTTTGGTTTCTATTGATTTCAAAAAAGACAAGAGATCTTCCATCGTAGATGCGCTATCTACAATGATGATTGATAAACACATGGCGAAAATTGTGGCTTGGTATGATAATGAATGGGGCTATTCTAACAGAGTGTTAGACTTGACAAGAATAGTGAATGAAAGAAAATAGTAAAAAAGTGGCAAAATTCATATAGATGACCGAAAGATAAATGGTTGCCGAACTATTTCTTTATGAGAAAAGAATGCTCACATAGAAGAGCCTATGCAACGATTTTGTATAGGCTCTAACTATGTTTTTAAGGAGGAATAACGTTGTCAATGCTAAATAAAAAAAGAGTTTATGATTTGGATGTTGCTGATAAAAAAGTTCTTGTCAGATGTGATTTTAATGTTCCGATGGAAGATGGAGCAATTACAGATGACAGAAGAATTGTATCTGCATTAGAAACAATTAAGTACTTAACAGAACATGATGCAAAAGTTATTTTGATGTCACATTTGGGAAGACCGGATAAGAAATATGATCCTAAATTCTCAATGAAACCGATTGCAAAGAGATTGTCAGAGCTTTTGAAGAAAGAGGTACCGTTGAGAATTTAGGATCATATTTCTTA
>NZ_DBHIIC010000044.1:0-11402 GCF_057248345.1 Filifactor sp.
CAAATGTGATTTTCTATGGAATTTTTTTAGTTCATTTTCATTTTACAATTAACCGTTTTTTATGTGTTCTCATACTTTATGCTTTTATAAAGTATGTTGGAGTATCCTATCCGAAGGGATAGAAAACAAACAGTCTGTTTAGAAACAAGCATTTTCTTTACGATATTCAAATGCTTATCTGAAATCAAAACATCTATAGATTACATTTTTGAATATTGCGATAAGAGAGATTTCGATAGATAAGCGATTTGTGATGAAAAATTTTATAAATCAATCTTATTAGAGTGTAGCAGTATTTTGTTATGAAACCGAGGTCATCTTATTTTTGTTTGAAAAGACGACCTCGGTGATAACTTTTGTATATGTGTAATATTGCTGAAAATCTAATTTAGATTTAATTTTTTTGTTAGAATGTGTTGAGTGATAAGGAAACAAGCTGCCAATCCAATGACATCAAACAGCAATTGAACTTGAAAAACATGATTAAGCGCTTGAATGGTATCAATGAAAGTTGTCGTTAAAGTAGATGACCAATTATTGGAAATCTTTATTTGAAGAACTCCGGATACATTGCTCACCACAATATAGAACACAATTGCCCAAATTGTTTTGTGTTTTGAAAATGGTGCTAAGTGGGCAACTGACATACAAGAGTATACCAAAAATAAGAAAAATAAAAACCCGAAGAAAAGATTTGCAACTACAAGAAGTATGGTAGTGACAGGAACTTCCTGTAGCAAGTGTGAAATATCATGAGCAATCTTCATTAAGTCCGCAAATCCAATCTCTGATGATAATAACACTACAAGAAAGAAACTGATTGTAGATACGATAGCACTTGCAATAAACCATACCATTGCAGAAATCCATTTAGAATGTAAAATCGTTTCAACGGAGACCGGAAGTGTCATCATTAAATATCCTTCATCTCCAAGTAAGTTTGAATTAAATCGTTTGATAATCATCATTATGGTGATGACATACAGTGCGACATAAAGAGAAACTAAAATTGCAATCAGTAGCGCAAAGAACAAATTTCCACCTACACCCGAAGTCCACTCAATCAAAATTAAATTATGAAGATAGAGTCCCAAAATAGTAGACACAGCTAAAATCAGGCCATAGATAGGAAGAAAAAGTCGGGCTACAGATTTGAGTTCATAAGAAATAAGTTTTGTTAGCATCGGAATACCTCCCTAAATAGATTGTCAATCGAAAGTCCGTTTTCGCTACGGATATCGTCTACAGAACCGGTCATGTAGATTTGACCATTGTTAATTAAAATAACATCGTCTAAAATTTTTTCAACATCTTGAATCAAATGAGTTGAAATCAAGATAGAGGAAGTTTCAGAATAGTTTTGGATAATGGTGGATAAAATGTAATCTCTTGCAGCAGGATCGACTCCGCCGATTGGCTCATCCAAGATATACAATTCTGCTTTTCGAGACATCACCAAAATAAGTTGTACTTTTTCTTTGGTTCCCTTTGACAATGTTTTCAGTTTTACATTTTCGTCAATATTTAAGTTATTCAGCATTTCTTTGGCACGATTCATATCGAAATCTTCATAGAAATCTTCGAAGAAAGAGAGGATTTGAGAAACCTTCATCCAATCGTTCAAATAAGTTCGTTCCGGTAAATAGGAAATAATTTTTTTACTTTCAATACTTGGTGGATTCCCTTTGATTAACACTTGTCCGGAATCAGGTTGCAACAAACCGTTCATCATTTTAATGGAAGTAGATTTTCCACTTCCGTTCGGTCCCAGTAGACCGATGATTCTTCCCGGTTGTATTGCGAAAGATACATTGTCTAAAGCTGTTTTATTTGAAAAATTTTTTGTCACATTGACAAATTCCAATAGATTATCATTTGTTTGCATACAATACCTCCTTATGATTTTATTAGGATAGAATTTGAGTAGACTTCTGTTTACCTAAGAATTTATTTTTGCTCATAATATTGAGAAATAAATTTTTGTAATTCTTCTTTCGAATATCCGATTGCTTGCATTGAATTGATAAACTCCGTAATCATCTCAAGTGCCATTTCTTTTCTTTTCTCTTCTATCAAAGAAATATCATTTGTGACGAATCGACCGGAAGTGCGTTGTGCGAATAGAAGTTGCTCTCTTTCTAATTCGGATACTGCTCTTTGAACTGTATTGGGATTGACTCCCGCGTTTTTTGCCAAGTCTCTTACAGAGGGGATTTTTTCGCCCGGCTTAAGAGAGCCTACTACGATTTGCTTTTTGAGTTCTGTAATCACTTGTGTATAAATGGGACTATTTGAATGAAATTCCCATGCCATAGGTACACCTCCTTCAACAGCATTGTATAATTGTATTAAATCACTACAACAATAGTATACTTTGAAATAAAACTTGTGTCAACTGATTTTATCAATTTGAAATATGTTCGTAATACAATATCATATTTAGTTTGTATCTATTCGTAACAGGTTTAAACTTAGTTTATCATCTGCGTTTTCGGTTTATACAGTTCGTTTTGTTTGTTTTGAAAAAAATGGTTGGTTCAGTATCAGTATATATAATGTAAGAAAAAATTTATATAGATGATTTAATCTTTCAAAAAATGATATGATGGTGAAGAATAAGGAAGCTATCTGAAGAGCTATATAAAGAAAATCATTTTTTGTCAGATAATGAAATAAGACAGACTGGAGCAAAAATCGGTTGTATAAAATAATACAGTTTTGATATTACAATGTAATTCTTTTGTAAATGAAAAACAGTAGTTTTAGGATATAATGAAGTTATAAAATAAAAGTCAACAGTTGGGTTTCAGTAATTTTAATACAGAACCTTTCTTGAAATGAGAGGTTCATAAACCGGCAGCGAATTTGTTGGTGTTGTTTTGAATGATAACGGAATGACAGATTTGAGAAGAAATGACCGATATGTAGTAACTTTTTCTGTTGATGTTCAAAAGAGGAACAATTTAGATTTTAGAATTTGGTGTAGAAGATAATGAAACAATCTTTATTTCAAACGGAAAATAGAAAGGTGAGTACTATGAAAAAATTTGGATGCGTCATAATGATGTGGATGGTATTGTTTACAAATATTGCATTTGCAGACTCTTCATTAACTTCTGTTTTTCAGGATTTAGATATGCTGCTTCGTTCTGAGAATACACAGATAACAAAACCGGTACAGGTTCCATCAAATCAAAAGGTCATCTTGGGAAATGAGAGATTGTTTACAGAATACCGACATTTGATTGAAGGAAAGAAAGTTGGAATAGTAACCAACCAAACAGGTGTGGATTCTAAGGGAGTTCGAACGGTAGAAAGATTATCGCAAACTTCATATACAACATTGGTTGCAGCTTACTCTCCTGAGCATGGGTTGGATGGAAAAGCAGCTGCCGGAAAGTATGTCAGTTCCTATCAAGATCGAACCCTTGGAATACCGGTATATAGTTTGTATGGAAGCACACGAGAACCTTCCCTTAAAATGTTACAGGGAATTGATGTTATGATATTTGATATGCAGGACATCGGATCCAGAACATATACTTATATGTCAACCTTAAATTATGTCATGAGGGCTTGTGCAAAATACAACATCCCTCTTATTGTACTGGATAGACCGAATCCACTTGGTGGAACCATTGTAGAAGGACACATTGCAAAAGATAAATATTTGACCTTTGTCGGAGTGGATAATTTGCCGTTGGCACACGGTATGACTTGTGGAGAGTTGGCAAACTTTTTTAATCGTAAAATTCATGCAAATATCACAGTCATTCCAATGAAGGGCTATCGTCGGTCTATGGTTTGGCAAGATACGGGACTTCCTTTTGTTATGACTTCTCCAAATATTCCTGATATTGAATCTGCATTCCTTTATATGGCGACAGGAATGGGAGAAGGAACAGGACTTGGACAAGCAAATAAATTTCATTGGGTAGGAGGTAAAAACATAGATTCTAAGGGCTTTGCACAAGAATTGAATACTTCCAATTTGCCGGGAGTGTATTTTGAGGCAAAACAGATAGGAAATCGTGGAGGAGTCAATGTAATCATTACCGACTATCGTACCTTTAATCCGGCGAAAACAGGAATGTATGCACTTGCAATTGCAAATCAACAAGCTAATCTATCAATTCCAAGACAAACAGGAAAAACAATCCCTATGTTCGAAAAACTGTTCGGCTCGGATGAAATGGGTAAAATGTTGCTACAAAAGAAAAGCGGGGAAGAAATTGTTCAGAGTTATCAACAGGAATTGAATCAATTTAAGTTAGAAAGAAAACAATATTTATTGTATCAATAGGTATTGAAATAGAACTTGCAATAAAAAAGAGGATAGTAACATATCCTCTTTTTTTGAGAACAATAAAGAATGGTCTGTCAAGTTGTGCAAACTTGTTTCTTTATAAATATATGATTTTTTGAAACGATTTAAAAGAAGGATAAGAGGATTCTGTAAAAACGGAAAAATATACAGTTGTTGTATGCGAGCGAAAAACACCATTTTAATAAAAAGTGAGAATAAAAAATATTGAAAAATCAAGATAAAGAGCAATATTTTTCATAAAAAACCGTCAAATAAAACATTTATTATTCTGTAAATTCATGCAATTATATTTTTTAGAGGAAGTTTTTTTTACATTTTTTCCACATTATAATCAATCAATCTAATTCAAATACATTCACTGTTCAAAATGTAACTTTTTTGTAACTAGTTTTTATGGTTTGGCTTGAAATATAAAAATCTATTGGCTATAATCAAAAAAAATTATTTACGAAAAGGAGTAATAGCTATGAAGAAATATTCACTGATTATCTTTTGTCTCATTGTTTTTTCAATGTTTCAAGTAGCTTGGGCAGAAGATAATGTCATGGAAGAGGCTTCGACTTTAGCAAACAAAGAGACTGTTACAGAAGTAGAAAACAAAACAGAAGACAAAGTAGAAAATAAAGCAGAAGACAAAGTAGTAAACAACGTAGAGAATAAGACAGAAAATAAGGTAGAAGACAAAGTAGAGTTTACAAATGAAAAGTTACCACTAGATTTTTATGAATCTAAAACATTCGTTGAAACAGAAATTACAGAACAGACTGCTCAAGAAGTTACAGACAATGCAGAAACTGTATCTAAGAAGGCAGAAAGCAAAAAAACAGTAGCAACAAAGAAAGTTGTAGTGAACAACAAAGCGTATCTTAGATTTATTGCAAAGAAGAATCCAGGATTAAGTGCGCAACAACGAGAGTTGATTGTAGCATCTGTAGAAAAAGCTGCGAAGAAATACAATGTAAGAAGTAGTTTGATTATGGCTGTTATGTGGAAAGAAAGTACTTATCAACCATACACAAAGACAGGTCCATGTCATGGATTGATGCAATTACATCAAGCATATTGTGGATTGAGCAGAAGTGAGATTTATGATATTGAAAAGAATATCATTTATGGAACAAGAGAATTGGCATACGATCTTAAAAAATATGGTGGAAACGAAGTAATTGCTTTGACAGCTTACAATGTAGGTGTTGGAAATGTTGCTCGTGGAAATTACAGAACAGCCTATGCAAAAAATGTTCTTGCGAAAGAGCAAACTATTATCGCAGCTGTAAGAAAATAACTGTGACATAGGGAAACGTTCCAAAAAATAGTATAGATACGAAATCATGAAGGAATAAAAAAACATTACCTCATTATTACAGTATGATGAGATAATGTTTTTTTTATTTACGAGAATCTAAAGTGTGATATAATAGTTTCATGTAAAGGGGGGTATTAATGTCAAATTATTCATCAGAAAAGCCTGTCAAAAAAAGAAAAAGAAAACTTAAGGTATTCAACTTGATTTTTACAGTATTGTTTACCGGGATATTATTGTGTACAGCTATCGGGATTTTTACTGTATTATATGTGATTAATACATCTACAGAAATAGATCCGGCAAATATACACGATATGTTGAACGACAGTACCTTTGTATATGATTACTCGGGACGTTTGCTTGAAAAAGTATCTAACCAAAAGGGGTATCGTGAAATTATTTCTTTGGATGAAATTCCAAATGATATGAAAAATGCCATTGTAGCAATAGAGGATGAACGCTTTTATGAGCATAAGGGGTTGGATTTGAAACGTATCGGAGGAGCGATGCTTCATAATATTACAACAAGAAGCTTAGGACAGGGAGCATCTACGATTACGATGCAATTATCAAAAAACCTGTATACCACTTCCGAAAAATCATTTAAGAGAAAAATTCAAGATGCATATTATGCGATAGAAATTGAGAAACAATTGGGGAAAGACGATATTTTGCTTGCGTATTTAAATGTAGCGGATTTCAGTAGAAATACAAAAGGAATCCAGGCAGCTGCTCGTACGTTCTTCAACAAAAATGTATCTGACTTGACATTGGGAGAATGTGCAATGCTTGCCGGAGTGCCAAGACGTCCGACATACTATTCGCCGTACTCTATAGAAGAGATAGAGCAGGGAGATGATATTGCCAAACTACAATTGTTAACGATTTTAAATACCAACGATAAGTATGTTCCGACAGAACAGGAGTTATCATACTATCACCAAGCATACGGACTTGGAAAAATTGATCGGTTTATGTTGGTTCAATTAAAACAAGGTGATTATTATCTGCGTAAGGCAGTGTTGAATCCTAATGCAAAAAAAAGACAAAGTGTTGTATTGAAAAAAATGTTAGAGCTTGGATATATCACAGAGGAACAAAAAAATGCAGCAGAAGCAGAAAATATTCAGATTAAAATTGGAAAACGAAAAGAACAAGGAATTTCCAGTTATTTTACTGATATTTTAAAGGATGAGGTCATTCGTGCACTTGTAGAAGATGGATTTACTCAAGAAGAAGCTGAACAAAAATTTACCCAAGGTGGTCTTCGTATCTACTCTACTTTAAATTTGGATGTGCAACGAAAATTAGAGAAGGTTGTCAACAATCCTGAAAATTATCCAAGATCCTATATAGATTCTGAGGGAATTATTCAACCTCAAGTTTCTATGGTAATTATGAAACAAGGGACCGGAGAAGTTCGAGCTTTGGTTGGTGGAAGAGGGATTGGTGGTGCATCTATTTACAATCGTGCAATCAATCCTCGACAACCGGGATCTGCAATTAAACCGATAGCAGTTTATGCTCCTGCGCTTGAAAATGGAATGACTGCCGCAACAATTTTTAACGATTCTCCACGTTACGACAAAACATTGAAAAAAATGTGGCCGAAGAACTCTACAGGATACATGGGAAGAACTACGCTACGTAATTTATTGATACGTTCTTCCAATGTCGGTGCAGTAGAAGTGGCTTCTAATATAATTCCGGGAAGTAAACAAGCATCCATTCGTGAAATGGTTGAAAGTTTGGAAGATTTTGGAGTTACAACGGTTGTAACAAGAGATCAAGATCCAAAACGAAATGATGAGAACCTGTCTCTTGCTTTAGGTGGAATGACTTATGGAATTAGTCCATTGGAGCTTACTGCAGCTTATTCTGCAATTTCTAATGCAGGAGTCTATACCAAACCGGTTTTCTTTACAAGAATAGAAGATTCACGAGGAAACATCATTTTAGAGAGCAAGGCGAAAACAAGAAATGTAATGAGCGCGTCAAATGCATACATTCTTCAGAATATGCTATATGGAGTAGTTAATAGCAGACAACCGAGAGGAACAGGATTGGCTGCAAGATTGAGTAATATGACCACTGCAGGTAAGACCGGAACAACTTCTGATAAAAAGGATGTGTGGTTTGTAGGAATGACACCGTATTATACTGCAGGATTGTGGATTGGTTCAGATAAACCGAGAGAACTGCCTGACAGCAGTCCTATGGCGGCAAGATTGTGGAAGAAAGTGATGGATGACGTTCATGAAGGATTAGAGGACAAACCGTTTGATAAACCAAGTAATGTTGTTTCAGCACAAGTATCACACACATCCGGATTGCTATCAAATCAAGGCTATGAGGAGTTTTTCAAGGAAGGGACGGAACCGTCTTCTTATTCGTCCGAGAATCAAGAAGAAGAATTATCGCCTGAGGATCAGGATTTGACCGGATTGTCTACGGAAGAGGCACCTCCTGTGGAGAACAACAATCAGACAAAAACTCCATCAAAACCCCAAGTAGACGGAGGGACGAAAAAGACATTGCCGGAACCGTCTGAGAATACCGAAAATTCATTATTTTGATTAGAATAGATAGGGAAGAAAATAATATGATTAAGGAATAATATACCGGTCGAAAAAAAGACGCTTACGTACAAAATAAATAGTGCGCAAGTGTCTTTTTTTGTAGTTTGTGACATCAAATTTTTATTTTTCTATGGTTTCTTTTGCCATGTCTAAAAGTTCATCGGCGTCAACTTCTCCATGTCCTGTATATAACAAAGAATAGGACAGATTATCTTTTTGCCATGTGAGCAATGTGGAATGATTTTCTTCAATGGTGTCACTGCCGAACGCAAGGTTTAGCAATCCTTGTTCTTGCAATTTGATTTCTTCTTCTGTCGGTTCATAGTTCGGCGGAACAAATTTGTTTTCTATTTCATAGATATTGATTTGGATTCCATTTACTATTTCCGTTTTGTCCGCCTCCGATGGTTCTTCTTGTTTCCACTGTGGTTGGATCGTCAATGAAATACCGTTTCTATTTTGATTTTTGTCAATATAACCAAGGTCTATCATAGGGACTGTTTCAATGGGAGTGTTGTTGTCATCCACTTGACTCGTATCTCCTCGATAGTAAGAATCGAAAGTGTATCCGTTGGAGAAATTCTCAACAAGTGTCGGAACACTTCCTAATTCTTTTTGCAATTCTTGTTCAGTCGGCAGTTGATGCGACATAAAATGAGAGGAACCAAAATATCCTGTAACTTTTCCGATGGCAAATCCTGTTAACCCAAGTAGTAAGAAGCAACAGACAGTTGCAATACCGATTCGTTTTTTTGATGTTGTTTTCATCGCCACTTTCCTTTCTTGTTGCAGTTTTTGTTGGACACCTTCATAGATGAGGTGCGGTTCTTTGTCCTTTGTAATCTCTTGCAGAGTTTGTACCAGTAAGTTATCAAAAGAGTTTTCTTTTTTCATCATCTTTCCTCCTTTTTTAAAATGGATTCTAAGATTAGTCTTAGCTTTTTGCGTGCAAGGAAGAGTCTGGATTGTACTGTTCCTTGCATACTTCCGGTTGCTTGAGCAATTTCCTTGACACTCATTCCCTCGTAGTAGTACAGCACAATTGCAGTTCGTTGATGATAAGGGAGTGTGCGAAGTGCCTGTTGAATTTGTTGACGAACTTCTTTTTGAAGAATATCCTGTTCTGCATCTTCCGGAGAAGATATGGTTTGAAAAACAGTCTCCTCTTTACAAAGAGGCAGTTGCTTTTTGGATAATTCCCAAGCTGTTCTTGTCAAAATTCGATAAAACCAAGAAGAAAAATGAGAAGGGTTCTTTAATTGATCTCGATTGAGATATACCTTCAAGAATGTTTCTTGCACGATATCATTTGCAAGAAAATCATCTTGTACAATGAGTACGGCGATACGAAAAGCTTTTTGTTGATAGCATTCAACCAGTTGCTGAAATGCATTTTCATCGCCTTTTCGGAATTTTGTTATGATATCATTGGATTCCACGGGAACCTCCTTTCTTTGCATGCTGTCTATAAGAGGGAATTTCTATCTGTTTGGTTTAAAAAGATTCGTTATTTTTTGAAAAATATGATAAAATGGAACTATAAACAAGTCAATAGAATTGTTTATCAGAAAATGTTTTTGGACAGGTTATTTCTAAAGACAGATAGAGACAAGAAAGAGAGGGTACAGTTATGAAATTGATTGTTGCGATTATAAATAAGGATGATACCGGACATTTGTCAAAAGATTTGATAAAGAACGGATTTTTCATTACCACATTGAATACAACAGGTGGTTTTTTGAGAAGTGAAAACCATACGGCTTTAATTGGGGTAGATGATGAAAAAGTTTCTGAAGTGTTAGAGATTATAGAAAGAAATTGCCAAACAAGAAAGAGCATTATCCCGGGAACAATGGCAGATTTTTATCCGATGGCAGGTCATATCTCTGTACCGTTGGAAGTGACTGTCGGAGGAGCGACTGTTTTTGTATTGGATGTTGCTCAATTTGAAAAAATTTAGGGAAAAATAGTGTTTTTGTTGCTGAAAGAGCATCCTTTTGGTAAACTATAACAGTCTTGAAGGTCTGTGGTTGAAAGTCCAAGCCAGACGCAGGCGAAAGGATCCACGTAAGCCGACCAAAAATGGTTACGGTGAGCATAGTGCGTCCTAGAAGTAAGACCTGCCGATTATAATCGAGAGGGGTAGTAGTGCGACAAACTCAAGCGAACCTCCCAGCAGGCGAGTGTGGGGGAAAAGACCAGGTCAGCTTCAAGATATGTAGGAACAGCTCGGAATCATTGGATGATATCCGAGTTTTTTGTGTATAACTTCAGTTTTGAGTATACGGACGATATGAGATAAAAGTTAGGAGACTGGGATGTATTTAAAGAGTAATCATTATCCAAGGATTGAATATGAAAAAGGGGAAGAAATTTTTTTGGCACCGGAGGAATTTGGTGGTTCTTTTTACTTTGATGTTGAAGAAGAATTAACTGTCAATGATGAAGCGATGAATATTGTAGCTTCTACGATAGATGAAGTGGATGTCTTAGTAGAAGTAGCAAAAGATTTTTTGAAAAAGGTACTGTCGGATGAAGAAAATGAATACTATGGTACTGTTGCTTATTTTATGGAATTTCATAGAGATGAAATGGATTCGGATACGATATTGGAACTGTTTCCTTCGAGTGATGTCGATATGTTGACCTTCACAGAAATGGTGGATTCTCTACAAATGATACGATTTGGAAGTATCGTTGATACTAAAACAAATCAGCAAGCTTTTATTATGGATTTAAGTTTCAATCCGGAATTAACAGATGAACTGATGGTTGTTTATTTTAATTTAGAAAAACAGGCATTTTATGTCACACATGAAAGCTAAGGGAGAGAAAAACCGGAGAACAGTTATTCATCGTATTTTTTAAAAAGACTGAACACGAAAGAAGGAGTTTGAAATGAGTAATCAGATGAATTTTGAACTGCCTAAGTTGTATGATAAGTTTTTATCAGAACTGGGAGAGACAGGAGAATTTGTCATAGAAAATAGCGGGATTATGTTATATGCAAAGGCAGATTTGGTGGAAAGAAATACGACCTATGAGATAGAAGAATGGGAGCCGGATTTTTTTATGATAGGACAGGAAGGCGACTTGGCTTTCTTTATCAAAAAAGATTCTGATGATACCGTTTATATGAATGACTTAGGTGCTTTGGGTTCAATTGAAATGAATCCCGTAGCGTCAGATG
>NZ_DBHIIC010000045.1:0-11180 GCF_057248345.1 Filifactor sp.
ATTTCTTTGATTTTAAGCTTTTTTCTAACCTTTCACTTCTGTACTTTTGACATCAATGCTACACTCTCAACATGCATTGTGTGACAGAACATATCTACAGGTTGAACGGTATCGGCAGTATAACCTACTTCGTGCAAGAGTTTCATATCCCGTGCAAGGGTTGCACTGTTGCATGAAATGTAGACAATTCTTGGAACATTCATTTCGCTGATAACATGAAGCAGTGTTTCGTCACAACCTTTTCTTGGTGGATCAAGCATAACAATATCTGCGCGAATTCCCCTCTTGTAAAGCTGAGGCAACACATCCTCTGACTTTCCACAGATAAATTCGACATTGTAAATTTGGTTGTGAGATGCATTTTTTCTCGCATCTAAAATAGCATCTTCGACAATTTCTACACCATAAACTTTTTTGGCATTTCTTGATAGAAATAGGGATATGGTACCGATTCCACAATAGAGGTCAATCACAGTTTCTTTTCCGGTCAGGTTTGCAAGTTTCAACGCGGTATTGTAGAGTACTTCGGTTTGAATGGGGTTTACCTGATAGAAGGAAAGCGGAGAGATTTCAAAAGTTAATCCGTTTAAGGTGTCATAGATGGTACCTTCACCAAACCACACGATATTTTCTTTTCCCATAACGGTGTTGGAAGGTTTTGGTTGTATATTTTGAACGACGGTTGTAAGGTTTGAAATTTGTTGTTGCAGTTCAGTGAGCAATTCTTTTCTGTGAGGAAATCTCCGCTCTTTGGTTACAAGTACAATCATGATCTGGTTTGTTTCAAATCCGACTTTCACAACAACTCTTCTCAAGTTTCCTTGATGAGTTGTTTCATTGTAGATGGGAATTCCTTTTTTTTGTGCAAAATTTCGGATGATTGTTACAGCTGTATTGCTGATTTCTTGTTGCAGGATACAGTCATTAACAGGAACAATATCATGACTTCTCACTTTATAAAAACCGCTGACAACGGTATTGTTTTGGATTGCGACAGGGTATTGACCTTTATTTCTGTAGTGGTAAGGGTGCTTCATACCTATTACCGGTAGCACATGGATGCAGTCCAATCCTCCGATTCGCTTGATATTCTCTTGCACAATACGTTGTTTCATAAGCAACTGATCTTGATAGTTCATCTCCATGATTTGACATCCTCCACAAAGATGAGATACTTTGCAAGGAGAGGAAATTCGATTATGGCTTGGAATTAGTATTTTTTCAGTAATTGCAACAGCATAGTTTTTTTTTCGCTGGATGATTTTTGCAAGAACGATATCTCCCTTTAGCGCACCTTCTACAAATACAGTAAGAGAACCGATTTTTCCAATCGCTTCTCCTTTGTGTCCCATATCAATAATTTCAATTTCGTAACAGTTCCCTAATATTGTCTCTTGTTCCATACAAATTCCTTCCTACATCATTCTGTTGTTCCACAAAAGTTTATATTTTTTAGAACAATTTTCATAAAATAAATGTCAATTCTTGTGTTTGATTGTATCATAAATGGTAAACATCATCAATTTTTTGTTACAATGCAAATTTTGTTGAGGGATATGTTTGAGAATAAGATATGGTTGATTCAGAACTAAATTTTTTGAAAAGAAAAATAGGAAACAAGTATGGGAGTTGAGGGGGTTATTGTAAGGTTTAGGATAGTGCTATTTTGAAATAATGATTATATTCGGTGTTAGATAAGATTTTTCAGATATGATTATTGAAGCTATTTTATGGAAAACAGTTTTTTTGCAAGAATTGAATTTCTTAAGATAAAGAAATGTAACTGTTTAACTACAAAATTTCATTTGACTTGATTATAAAGTAAAAAAAATGGGAATCATTTGAATATGTGAAAGTTATTATCAATTTTTTAGATTGATATGGAATAATATCTGATGAAAGAGGGAGATTTTATGAAACAAATATATGATGTTATTATTATCGGTTCCGGACCTGCCGGATTATCAGCAGGACTGTATGCAGGACGTGCAAAAATGAAGGCGCTGATGATTGAAAAAGGACAACATGGTGGACAGATTATGTCTACAAACAGTATTGAGAACTACCCGGGCTCACTTGCAGAGGAGAGTGGAGAATCTTTGACAGCTCGCATGGTAGAACAGTGTAAGACGTTTGGATTGGAGATTGTTCAAGATACGGTGTTGAAAGTGCAATTGGACGGTGTAATAAAAACGGTGGAATGTGAAAATGAAACGTATGAAACCAAAACGATTATTATTGCTACAGGAACGAATACCAAAAATATCGGTTGTATCGGAGAAGAGGAGTTTGTCGGAAGAGGAATTTCTTATTGTGCGACTTGTGATGCGGCATTTTTCTCCGGACTTCCTGTCTATGTAATCGGTGGTGGAGACAGTGCGATTGAAGAGGCAATCTATCTGACAAAGTTCGCAAGAGAAGTTACTGTAATTCACAGAAGAGAAGGTTTTCGTGCGAATAAGGCATCTTTGGACAAAGCAAGACAAAATCCTAATATCAAATGGTTATTAAATCGTAAAGTAGTGGAGATCAAAGGAGACGGATTAGTAGAATCTATTGTTTTAGAAGATGTTCGCGATGGTTCTAGGGAAGAGATACATGCAAGTCAAGAGGATGGAACTTTTGGAATCTTTGCATTCATCGGTTTGGTGCCACAAACAGAATTGTTCAAAGGTTTGTTGGAGATGGATGAGCAAGGATATATTATCTCTGATGATAAGATGCAAACTTCTGTTGAGGGAGTGTTTGTTGCAGGAGACTGTCGACAAAAATTACTGAGACAAGTAGTAACTGCTGTTTCAGACGGTGCAATAGCAACGGTATCAGCAGAAAAATATATTGAAGAATCTCATCAATAATATATTTTATACATTGGGATTGTGTTGTGTGACTTGTTGTATTTGAATATGTAAAAAAACATACAAAAAGAAGGATGAGAAAGAAATGATAACCCAATCATAGGTAGCTTTCTTGAAAATACATCCTTCTTTTTTGATGAGAATTTTTTGAAAAGTAATTACTCGTTATAGGGAATCAAATGGAAACCGATTTATTTTTCATAAGTTTTTACACGGAATCGAACTTTATTTTTTAAATTTGATTTTAGGCGGTACATCGTTTGTTTTGTAAGACTCCAAGACTCTGAACATAATTTTTTGGGATTGCGATGACATCGGTATCGTCGTTTCAAATTTTTAATTTTAACTGCAAGAGTTGGCGAAATTAAAGAGATTCCGATGAAAAGGAATATAAATCCGGGCAAAACGGGAAATATCATGCCCAGTATTCCCAAAAGAATAAAGAAAATACCCAATATTTTCTCCATGGTATCAACCTCCTTTGATGTTGGTTCATTCATATATGAGTGAACTCTTTGTGAAAGACCAAAAATATTATTTCAAGGTTCCATTTGTTTTAGACTTCATTCTGTTAGATTTAATGAAAAGTTCTTTTTTTTGATAAATATATTATAGTTCTATTTTATAGCATTTTAAGTTATATTTTGTAGAAATAGTGTAAATTAGTATAAGACGTTTTTCATACAAAATTTAAATTCACGATAATAAAAATATAATATTTTTATATTTCTATGGGAATTTGGGTAAATCAGTACAAAAAAACAGTGGTTTAGGTTATAATGTTATGATGAATACAATCTGAAATTATTAGAATGAGTAAGGATTGTATCATGAGTAAAGAAAGATTTTTATGTTGTGGAGTACAACATTGATATGAGACACCTATTTTATATCTTAATAGGGGATAGATTGGAGTTGTTATGAAAAGACTATTTCTAATTGATGGAAATTCGCTGGTTAATCGTGCATACTATGCATTGCCTCCACTTACAACAAAGGATGGATTGTATACCAATGCGATCTATGGTTTTTTGATGATGTTTTACAAAGCGATGGAAGAATATGCTCCGGATTATGTGAGTGTTGCTTTTGATTTGAAAGCACCGACTTTTCGTCATAAGGAGTACAAAGATTATAAAGGAACAAGAAAAGGAATGCCATCTGAGCTTGCCATGCAGATTCAACCTTTGAAAGGGTTGCTTGATACTATGGGGGTTCATAGGGCAGAAATCGAAGGATTTGAAGCGGATGATATCATCGGTACTCTATCTAAAATCGGAGAAGAGGAAGGTTTAGAAGTTTTTATTTTGACAGGCGATAGAGATGCATTGCAATTAGCATCGAAGACAACAAAGATTCTTTTCACGAAAAAAGGAATCAGTGACTTGGAAGTTTATGATGAAGATAAGGTAATAGAACGATATGAATTGACACCAAAACAATTTATTGATTTGAAAGGATTGATGGGAGACAGTTCTGATAATATTCCGGGTGTTGCTGGAATTGGCGAAAAGACAGGAATCAAGCTTTTGAAAGAATATGATTCGGTTGAAAATCTGATACTGCATATTGATGAACTGAAAGGTGCTGTCAAAACAAAAATGGAAGCCGGATACGAATCGGCTGTTATGAGCAAGAGGTTGGCGACAATAGTTAGATCAATACCGGTCGAATTTTCATTAGATGAATTGCTTTATGAAAATAAATCCGGAGAGGACTTAAGAAATTTATTTATGGAGTATGGGTTCACGTCTTTGATGTCTAAATTGGAATACAAAGACGAAACGCTTGCTACCGATATTACCATAAGTTATGATAGGGAAGAACTGATGAAACGAAATCCAACGGAGATTGGATTGATTGCTGCGATAGAAGATGGAAATATTTTAACAAAACGAATTTCGCGTCTTTATCTTTTGGTAGAGTCCACTGCTTATGCAGTAGAGGAAGAAAATATACCACAACTGAAAGAACTGTTGGAAAGAGATGGTATTTTTATCTATGGAAATAATCTGAAGAGAGAGTATACTGCCTTGAAACCTTATGGAATCACATTGCCGAAAATCTCTTTTGACAGCCAATTGGCACAGTATATTCTTAATCCTGCAGAAGTAGAGCAGGAACCTGAAAAGATTGGTGTGAAGTACGGTATGGCGACTGTCAGTCCGACTTTGGAAGATTTGCTTGGAAAAGGGAAGAAGAAGATGTCTTTTTCGATGGTGGATCGTGGTAATGTGGACGAGTATTTTGCAAAAGTATTGATGATGATTTCTCATTGTAAAAATAAAATGCAAGACATGATTCAGGAAGAAGATACCAAGTTTTTATTTGAAAAAATAGAACTGCCTTTAATGAAAGTATTAGGTGAGATGGAGTATCTTGGAATTGCAGTCAATGAAGAGGTGCTTTGTGAATTGGAACAAGAATTTGCAAAGTTAATTGTTCAGTATGAACGCGAAATTTATGATTTGGCAGGGGAAGAATTCAATATCAATTCTCCAAAGCAGTTAGGAATTGTTTTATTTGAAAAACTACAACTTCCTGTTCTCAAAAAGACGAAGACAGGATATTCCACAGGTGCGGAGATTTTGGAAAAACTCTATGATAAACATCCTATTATCTCCAAAATTCTGTCCTATCGACAAGTGAGTAAGTTACAATCTACTTATGTGGTAGGATTGTTATCGTTGATTAATCCTACTTCTAAAAGGGTTCACTCTACTTTCAATCAAACTTTGACAACAACAGGAAGAATTTCTTCTTTAGAACCTAATTTACAGAATATTCCTGTTCGTACAGAAATGGGTAGGGAGCTTAGAAAAGTATTTGTTGCAAAAGAGGGATATGTGTTGGTTGATGCCGATTACTCTCAAATCGAGTTGAGGGTACTGGCGCATATTGCACAAGAAAAGAAGATGATAGAAGGATTCCATGGGAGTATGGACATTCATACCAAGACGGCATCAGAAGTCTTTTCTGTTCCGGTGGAAGAAGTAACCAAAGAGTTGAGAAGTGCAGCTAAAGCAGTTAACTTCGGAATTGTCTATGGAATCAGTGATTTTGGTTTGTCTAACAATTTGAACATTACAAAAAAACAAGCACAGGAATATATTGACCTATATTTTGCCAGATATCCCGGAATCAAAACTTATATGGATACAGTGGTTAAAGAAGTAGAGGAGTTGGGGTACAGTACGACACTTTGTGGAAGAAGACGCTATATTCCGGAAATGAAATCAAGTAATTTTATTGTGAAAAATATGGGCAAACGATTGGCAATGAATACTCCTATTCAAGGGACGGCAGCCGATATTATCAAAATAGCGATGAATCGAGTATTTGAGTGGCTTAACACTGAAAAAGTAGATGCTGCATTAGTGTTACAAGTACATGATGAATTGTTGTTGGAAGTTAGAAAAGAAGATGCGGAGCGTGTTCGTGACAAAGTCATAGAACTTATGGAAGGTGCCTGGGATATGGATGTACCTTTAAAGGTAGATGCGACGATTGGAGATTCGTGGTTTGAAACAAAATAATTAGGAGAGTAACATGATTGTTTTAGGACTTACAGGTTCCATCGGAACAGGAAAATCTACGGTATCTCGCTATTTACAAGAAAAAGGATTTCCTGTTTTAGATGCGGATCAGATGGTAAAAGACTTTTATGAAGATAAAGATTTTTGCAAAGAGGTATCTGTTTATTTTGGGGAAAATATTTTGAATGAACAGGGATACATCGATATTGTTCTCTTTGGACGACTGGTTTTTGAAAATAAGGAATGGTTACAACAATTGAACCGAATGATTCATCCACGTATTAAATCGGAGTTTGAAAAGAGAAAAGTTCTTTTATCAAATCGTCAACCTATTGTTGTTTATGATATACCATTGTTATATGAGGCAAAGATGGAAGATTTGGTAGATGTTGTAGCAATGGTTTATTTGGATAAACACAAACAGGTGCAAAGAATTAGAGAAAGAGATAATCGTTCTGTGGAACAAATTGAACAAATTATAGGATATCAAATGCCACAAGAGGAGAAGAGAGAAAGAGCAGATTATATTTTGGACAATAATGGCACAAAAGAAGCATTATACCGACAGATTGATGATATGATTTTAGACATACTGGGTCATTATGAAAAATGTTCGGATAGAGAGGGAAATTTTGGAAAAATTAATTAAGTTTCTAATTGTGATGATATGTATAGGAATATTGGGAATTGTTACCGTACTTTATTCTCCACAAAAATATGTCCTATATCCAAAACGGTACCACGAGTATGTATCAAAATATGCAGAGGCATACGGAGTGGAAGAAAATTTAATTTATGCTGTTATGAAAGCGGAGAGCAGATTTTATCCGTATGCAAAATCTTCAAAAGGCGCAATGGGATTGATGCAAGTAACCGAAGGAACGTTGGAGTGGATTTCTGAAAAAATCGATTTAAGAATTCATGATCCTTATGATATTGAAAAAAATATTCAAGCGGGAACATGGTATCTATCTACCCTCCAAAAGACTTTTGATGATATTGATTTAATTATTATTGCTTATAATGCAGGTCCCGGAAAGACGAAAGAATGGATGGAAGAAGGAATTTTGGTTCCCGGTCAGACCGATTCCGGTAACTTGCCGTATAAAGAGACACAGCAATATATAGAAAAAGTGAAAAGATATTATACACAATACAATAAGTATTATAGGTGATAACTATGATAAAGAAGTGGAAAAAGAGATGTATTTTGTTAGGAGTGTGTTTGATTTCTTTTACCGGATGTACTTCACAACCGCTGGAGGAGAAAGTGGAAGTTTCTAACAAAATATTGTTTGAGAAAAAAGATGATACTTTACATCTTACCGTGGTGGATAGCAAAAATTGGAATCCATTACTGGTAACTGAAGAATCGGTAGACTATGCACTAAAACTGGTGTATGACGGATTGTTTACTTTGAATGAACAGTATGATGTGGTAAACAGATTGGCAGAAAACTTTTCTTATCAAAATGCGAACAAGGATATGACCATTAACATACGTTCAGATGCGAAATGGCATGATGGTTCTCAAGTTAAAGCAAGTGATATCAAATATACGATAGATTTTTTGAAATCTCATCCGGAGAGTGCGTATTATCCAATGATAGGTAATATTGCAAGTGTGTCTGTTTTGAACAATAAGACTGTCGTGTTACATTTAAAACAGAGCAATATTCTTCAAGAGTACACCTTGTTATTTCCCATCATCAAATATGGCTCGGGTTCCAAGACTCCTTTTGTTTGGAACGGAACAGGACGTTATCAGTTTGATCAATCCGAGGATGTCAGATCACTAAGGTTTAAGGAGTTTTCCAATTACTATGGAAAATTAGGAAATATTAAAAAAATTAAATTTGAAGAAGTAGATACAGAAGAAATTAGGAGCAATTTATTTTTGTCAACAGATGCTGATATCATGAATTTCGGTAGAGATGATATCGGTAAGTATGACTATGACCTTTTTGAAGTTATAGAATTTCCAAGTTTGCAATATGAAATGCTTTTGTTCAATACAAAAAAAGAACCGTTTAATAGTATCAAAAATAGACAAGCTCTCATTTCGGGATTAGATCGAGATATGATTTTAAAAAAAGGGTATCGGATAAATAACAAATACAATGAGATACTTATTCCTCAAAATTCTTTGTGCCATTTAGAAGGAATTCAGATTCCTTATGATGCCAAAAAAGCAAAACAGGACTTTACATCTACCGGAAAACGTGAGTACGAGTTATTGGTAGATTTTCATCGTCCTCTTCGTTATGCTGCTGCAAACCTCATAAAACAGGAATGGAAAAAAATGGGAATCGATATCAAAATAGTCGGACTATCATCTGCTGACTTAAAACAAAGACTTCATTCCGGAAATTATGATATGGCATTGATTGGATACTGGACAGGATTTTATCCGGATGTTATGAAATTTGCGAGTACAAAAAATCTTTCATTCTATGATACAAGTGCATTACAACAGTCAATGAATGTGCTGCAGACTCAACAGACCAAGACATTATTTTTACAAGACTATCATAAATTTCAACAAAAATTTATTCAACAGGCCTTTTATGCCGGATTTGGTCATTTAGATACTTGCGTTGCTGTAAATCGTAGATTACAGGGAACGTTAAGACCGAATAAGTTTGATATCTATTATGGAATTGAAGATTTGAAGATTGTAGAAACAGTTTATGAAAAAAAAGAGAAAAAAATGAAAGATGATCCAGATGAAATATCTTCTGATGAAACAATGGATGGAGATTCCAATTAGTAGAGAGTGAGTTATAAATAGACATTTGGTAACAGAGCATAGAGATGATGTGTCATCAATGCTCTGTTTTTCATAGGGAACAATATTTTAAAATAGTATGATGAAAAAAGTATCGCAAACCATAGTGTTAAAAAACAGATTTTTATGATAACTATTCATCAGTGATTAGTGTAAAAGGGGATTGGACAAAAAAAGAATGTATCTTGTTAAATAAACAAAATACATTCCATTTAGAAAGTTCAAAATTATATAGTACGGAAAATTCCGTATTTACTTTTTGATATTATAGTTTTGTTACATTAGCAGCTTGAGGTCCTCTAGCTCCATCAACGATTTCAAACTCAACATCTTGTCCTTCTTCAAGAGTTTTGAATCCTTCTGTTTGGATAGCAGAAAAATGAACGAAAACATCATTTTCGCCTTCTACTGAAATAAATCCAAATCCTTTTTCTGCGTTAAACCATTTTACTTTTCCTTGTTTCATGTTACATCCTCCAATAAATAAAAATTACATTTGTCAATCCCTATAGCTCACAGAAGAATTTCAAAAAATCCAAATATGTACGATAAGAATCATCCTTATTTCGTAATAAGGTATATTACTATTACACTATAGCATTATATTTGTTAAATGTCAATATTAAATAGGATATACTTCTTATATTTATTTGATTTTTCAAACACTTTAAAGGCACGAAGGGTGTCTAAATTTCAAAAAATTCAATAAATAGTAGACGAATAGAAAAATAAACAATAAACTAAGAAATGAAAAGGTTTATCACTTTACAAGTTACATACAAGTATATTAAAATATAGGAAGGAAAGTAATGGTGGCATAGTGATAACAAGAATATGATTTATTCTTATTTCGATTTAAAATAGTTTAGAAGGATATTTGATATGAAAAAAATATTAGTTACCGGCGGGACTGTATTTGTGACAAGAACGATTGCAGAATATTATGTAAAAAAAGGATATGAAGTCTATGTAATGAATCGGAATACTAAAGAACAACCTAAAGGAGTAATACTAATTCAAGCGGATCGTCATCATATTGGTAGAAAATTAAGACCATATTCATTTGATGTGGTAATTGACCATGCCTATACAGCGGAAGAAGTAGATTTATTATTGGATGCATTGGGGCAACATAAAGAGTATATTTTAATTAGTTCAAGTGCGGTGTACCCGGAAGATGGAATTCAACCTTTTACAGAAGAATGTAAGGTAGGTGAAAATAAATTTTGGGGTCAATATGGAATTAACAAAATAGAAGCGGAGAAATTATTATTAAATAGAAATCCGTCTGCGTACATAGTTAGACCACCCTATCTCTATGGACCGATGAATAATGTATATAGAGAGTCCTTTGTTTTTGATTGTGCGGTGTCTGGTAGAAAATTTTATTTACCTAATAATGGAAGTATGAAATTACAGTTTTTATTTGTAGAGGACATGTGTAAGTTTTTTGATATTTTATTACAGAAGAAACCGTCTAATCATATTTTTAATGTAGGAAACAGTAAGTTAATTAGCACTAAAGATTGGGTTTCTATGTGCTATGAAATAGTTGGGGAAAAATTGGAATTTGTTTATGTAAATCAGGAAGTGGAACAAAGAAATTATTTTAGTTTCTATGATTATGAATATCGTCTTTGTGTTGATAAACAAAATGATTTGATGTTAGAATGCAAGGATGTGAAAGAAGGGTTGAAAGAATCTTATGAATGGTACAAAAGTAATACAGAAAAAGTTAATAGGAAACCTTTTGTAGATTATATAGATAAATACTTGGTGAGAAATAGATACGATGATACAGATTGTTAGAATAATATATTACTAAATGTATAATGCTTGCAGTTTTTTTGTGAATAACTATGCTTATAATGATAAAAGTTAATTAGAATGTAGGGATTTGAATTGGAAATTAGATATATTAATGAACTAGATGATAAACTTAGAGTTAGTGAAATATATGAGCGAAGCTGGAAGTATGCTTATAAAAATATCATTCCA
>NZ_DBHIIC010000046.1:0-10373 GCF_057248345.1 Filifactor sp.
AAATGTTGGAAGAACAAGGTGTAAAATTGGAGGTTGTAACTTTCACTGACTATGTACAACCAAATGCAGCTCTTGCTGACGGTCAATTGGATGCAAACTTCTTCCAACATTTACCATATTTAGAAAGCTATAACGAAAGCAACGGAACAAAGTTGGTATCTGTAGGAAACATCCATGTAGAGCCACTTGCATTATATTCTAAAAAAGTGAAATCAGTAGAAGAACTTGCTGACGGAGCTACTATTGCAATTCCAAATGATCCTACAAACTGTGGACGTGCATTGATTTTGTTACAAGCAAAAGGTATCATTAAATTGTCTGATCAAGCTGGATTAGAAGCGACTGAAAAAGATATTGTGGAAAATGCGAAAAATTTAACATTCAAACCTGTTGAAGCAGCGCAATTACCAAGAATCTTGGAAGAAGTAGACGGAGCTGTTATCAACGGAAACTATGCAATTGAATCTAGTTTAGTACCAACTAAAGATGCGTTGACATTAACTGCATCAGGAGAAGATAGAGTTCTTGAAGGTTCTGAATCTCCATACGCAAATATCATTGCAACAAGAGAAGATAATAAAGATAGTGAAGCAGTTAAAAAATTAGTTGAAGCATTACAAACTGAAGATGTAAAAGCATTTATTGCAGAACATTACAATGGTGGAGTAGTACCTGCATTCTAATTATTGAATTGTAAGGGATATCAGATGCCAATCAGTTATTTTGGCTTACAGGGCTCGTATGATTGAAAGTACTGTTTGCTTAGAAAATTGTTAGATTTGGTATTATGATTCAAAAGGTAGTGCTTTACAAAAAAAAGAAATCGTGATATAGTGACTTCATAGCTTAGAAGAAGACCAGTATAGGAGATGTTCTTTTGTAGAGAGCAGATGGTTGGTGAAAATCTGTGAAGAAACTCTTAGAATCCACTTTGGAGCTTCTTGGGATGACCAAGACGTGGTAAGAGCGTTAATCTAAAGGAGTTGGATTAGTAAATAATCAAATTAGGTGGTACCGCGAAAATTTTGCCTTCGTCCTAATGCACAGTTGTGTATTAGAACGAAGGTTTTTTTATAGCATAATAAGGAGGAACAACAATGTTAGACATTAAAAGGATTAAAAAAGACTTGGATGTGATCAAGGAAAGAATGCAGATTCGTGGAGAAAAAGATTTTTCTTTAGATGAAGTAGTGGAATTGGATAATCGCAGAATTGAATACCTTCAAGAAGTCGAAGCGATGAAAAATGAGCAAAAAACAAAATCAAAACAGATTCCACAATACAAAAAAGAAGGAAAAGATACAACAGAATTGATGGCGGAATTGAAACAATTGTCCGATACAATTTCAGATTTGGATGTGAAAGTAAAAGAGACAGAAGATATTTTGTATCAAAAAATGCTTTGCATTCCAAATATTCCAAATGAAAAAGTAATTCATGGAGAAACAGATGAGGATAATAAAGAAGTTAGAAGATGGGGAGAAGTTCCAAAATTTGACTTTGAAGCAAAAGCTCATTGGGATATCGGGACAGATTTGAATATTTTGGATTTTGATCGTGGAAGTAAAATTACAGGTTCTCGTTTTACCTTATATCGTGATTTGGGTGCAAGATTGGAACGTTCCATCATTAACTTTTTCTTAAATACACATACAGGAGAGAATGGTTATACAGAAATGTTGCCTCCTTTCATTGCAAATGCAAAGAGTTTTATTGGAACAGGACAGTTGCCGAAGTTTGAAGAAGATATGTTTCATTTGGAAGGATTGGAATACTATTTGGTTCCTACAGCAGAAGTTCCTGTTACAAATATCCATCGAGATGAGATTATGAAGGTGGAAGATTTGACAACTAAATATTGTGCCTATACACCTTGTTTCAGAGCAGAGGCGGGATCAGCCGGAAGAGATACAAGAGGTTTGATTCGTCAACATCAATTTCAAAAAGTAGAGTTGGTTAAATTTACAAAACCTGAAGATTCTTATGCGGAATTAGAAACATTGGTACAAGATGCAGAGTCTGTTCTTCAAAAATTAGGGCTTCCATATAGAGTTGTTCAAATTTGTTCCGGCGACTTAGGTTTTACAGCGGCATTTAAATACGATTTAGAGGTATGGATGCCAAGCTATGGACGTTATGTTGAGATTTCTTCTTGTTCCAACTTTGAAGATTTCCAATCAAGAAGAGCAAATATCCGATTCAAACGAAGCAAAGAAGACAAACCGGAATTTGTGCATACATTGAATGGTTCCGGAGTAGCAATCGGTCGTACTGTAGCAGCTATTTTGGAAAATTACCAACAAGCAGACGGAAGTGTAGTGATTCCTGAAGTATTGAGACCTTATATGGGAGTAGATGTGATTAAATAAGGTTACTTTATAAGCAGAAGTTTTCGATAAGAATGAAAAGTTGGATGAATGTAAAATTAAAAATTTTTTTCAAGTTGTGTTAACAGTGTTGAAAAAATCAAAGAAAAAACCTTAAGAGTGATGTTAAATTGCTCTTAAGGGTTTTTTATCTATTTGAGGAAATTTTTTAGAATTTATGGAAATAATGTTGTTCCATCATTGTAACAAAACATTTCAAAATGGAGTATTTGAAACAAATCATACTGTTAGAAAGATGATATTGAGAATGGATTGATGTAAAACTATCCATATTTTACTGAAACGTTATTTATAAGTTCGACTGATTGAGAATATGAGGTATTTAAGGTATGTTTAAATGGTAATATGATAGGAATGTTTTTTCCTTTCTGCTAAAGAGAGTTGTTTCTTTGTGTGATGTCTTGTTTTTAGGGTATGTTCATCTCAAAAGGGTTGCTTTTTCAGAAAAAGAGTGACAAATCATGGTTTGATGATTTACAATAACGATATGTTTTAGTGGTAGTGTTAGTTTATGGATGGTATTTGATAAGAAGAAAAATGGTATCGTTTTATATATAGATAGAACAAGAGATAAACCAATAAAATGAATTTTACAAATTTGAACGAGTTTTATTACTTTTTTTGAAAATATTTTTTAAATAAATTCCACAGAATATGGATAGAATAACAGTATAAGATATAGTAAGGAGAAGGAAATGCAATACATTTCAGTTTCGAGCGGTAGTTCCGGTAATTGTCACTTTATATCAGATGGGAATACAAAAATTTTGATAGACGCAGGATTGAGCGGTAAAAAGATAGAAAAAAATCTTTGGGAACATTCTGAAGACCTAAAAGAGATTCAAGGGATTTTTGTGACACATGAACATCTTGACCACATCAAAGGGGTGGGAATTTTAAGTAGACGATATAATATTCCTGTTTATGCGACAGAAGGAACATGGAGAGGAATGGAACAGGGACTTGGAAACATAATTGAAAAAAATCAGAAAATAATTGAAATTGGAAGTTCGATAGAAATAGGAACGATACAGTTGAATGCCTATTCCGTTTTGCACGATGCATTGGAACCTTGTGGTTTTACAATTACAGATGGAAGAAAGAAAGTTTCGATTGCAACGGATTTGGGTTGTGTGACAAAAGAGGTTGTCGGTGCATTACAAGGTTCGGATCTTGTGGTGTTGGAATCTAATTATGATGATGAGTTGCTACGATATAGTGGATATCCCTATGCTCTTAAGTCAAGACTGCGTTCCAACCAAGGTCATCTGAGTAATGAAGATGCAGGAAAGTTGTCTGTTTTTCTTGTGCAATCGGGAATTAACAGAATAGCATTGGCACATTTGAGCAAGGAAAACAATCATCCCATGTTGGCGCACCAGGTAGTCTCCGATATGATGAAGGAACAACTGATTACAGAGAAAGATGTTGAATTGAGCGTTCTTCTTAGAGATTGTGTTTCAGAACAATATATCTTATAAAAGTTATATTTTATAGTGAAAGAAGAGATAGGAGGAAATGGAGATGGGTGCAAAAAAATCTGCATTTATGTCAGGTGTTGCAGGAGTTCTTGTAGGGTGTATGCTTACGTTTATGTTTATGCCTCAGTTGATACAAAAGACAAGTATTGGGAAAGAACTTTCGAGTCAAGGTCAAAATCAAGTAGAAACTACAGAGGTTTCACCGGAAAAGGTAACTTATGTGCAAAATTCAACAGATAATATCTATAAAGCAGTAGCGAAAAAGGCAATGCCTTCTGTTGTCGGGGTACAGACAACATCGGAAGTAAGTGATTATTTTGGATTTACTTATCCGGCAACAGGAGTTGGAACAGGAATTATCGTAGATAAGAGTGGATATATTCTGACAAATTATCATGTTGTGGAAGGTGCTAAGAACAATCAAGCAAACATATTGTTATCTGATGGAACAAAAGAGACAGGAACAGTAATTTGGGGAGAAAGTTCTTTGGACTTGGCAGTGGTAAAGATAGAGAGAACAGGATTACAAGCAATGGAGCTTGGAGATAGCGACAAGTTGGAAGTAGGAGATTTGGCAATTGCAATTGGTAACCCTTTGGGATTGGATTATCAAAGAACGATGACAGAAGGAATCATCAGCGGATTAAATCGAACTTTGACAGTGAATTCAACATCATCCTATACCGGCCGAAGTGAAAAAGTAACGATGGATCATTTGATTCAAACTTCAGCTGCAATCAATAGAGGAAATAGTGGTGGCCCGTTGTTGGATTCTTCAGGACGAGTAATTGGAATCAACACTTTGAAAGAAGGAACCGGAGAAGCACTAGGTTTTGCTATCCCGATCAATTCTGCAAAACCAATTATAGAACAGGTAATTGCAACAGGAAAAGTACAAAAAGTGGTTCTAGGAATCAAAGGACAAGATATGGATGTTGTCGAACAGTTGTCTGGAAATAACTATGGAGTAGAAGAAGGTGGAGCTTTTGTATTTTCGGTAATAGAAAACTCTCCTGCAGATAAAGCAGGACTCAAAGGAGAAGATGTAATTATTCAACTTGGGGATAACAAAATTACCGGTATGCAAGATATTTCAAAAGCATTATTTTCCTACAAAAAAGGAGATCGTGTAAAAGTGACTGTGGTTCGAGACAAAACAAAAAAGGTAATGGAAGTAGAATTTTAATTAAGTAAAAAATAATAAAGAAATGTTGAAAATGATGCGTTGTGAGCAGTTTTTCTATTATGAGAATCATTGAAAAAAGAAATACTGACATAACTGCATCGTTTTTTTTGTTACATAGTAAAACGATATGTTCATACTCTGTTTCTGTGTCTGTTTTCATTTTCATTTATACTATTATTGGTTAAATTTTTTAATATCATCTCTGTTTCAAATTGTGGTTTGTAGTATAAATTCTTATTTCTCCTAAACGACTACAAATATCTTTCCCTCACGTTGATAAGAAGGGATTGAGTGCATTGTTCAACATGGATTTATAGCAAGTTTCGTTAGTTTTGTACCCGTATGAAACGGAGCAAAATTTTTAAAAAATACCATGTGGACAATAATGGGAGTTATACACATAGAGTGTGTATAATTTTTAGGAAAACAAACAGATGTGCTTTTGATATTATAAGGGGAAAATGGGTTTATTCTATTTTTATCCACAAAAAAACTGGTTATCCACAATAATTTATCAAGTTATACACAATAATCAGTAAAATGTATCGGAAATCATTTCATTTTGATTAAATAGAGAAATTTTGAATTTGCATATATGAAAATTCATCAATTTATATTAGTATAGATGATAGGAGTAGCTTATAGGGGGAAGTGATGTCGTGAAAGAGAAGAATAATGAAGAGAATGTTCTTGAATTCGAAATTATTAACAAAATTTTAAATGGGACAAGAGAGGAAATCGAAGAAGAGATGGATAATATCCACCCGGTCGATTTATTGGAAGAATTAGAGCAGTATGATGGAGATCCGAATGATGTATTAAAAAGATTGCCCGATTATTATATTGCGTTGCTGATTGGGGAAATGGAGGATGAGGATAAGTATAAGCTGCTGTCCGCTTTTTCTCAACAACGTGAAGAAAGTATTATCTCTGAGATGGCATCAGATGATTTGGCTGATATGCTCGGTGAAGTTGACGAGGATGTTAAGGAAAAAATTATTTCTAAGATGGATCATGAACAGGCAGAAGAAGTAAAGTCTTTATTAGGATATGATGAAGATACTGCCGGTGGTTTGATGGCAAAAGAATTTATTGCAATCAAAGAAGAAATGACAATTGAAGAAAGTGTTGAGTATTTGCGTCAAAAAGCACCTGATTCCGAAACGCCTTACTATATCTATGTCTTGGATCATAAAGGAATATTAAGGGGAGTAGTTTCACTGAGAGATATTATTATTGCTGAGAGAAACACGAAAATTCGAGATATCATGAATGAGAATGTTCTTTCTGTTCCTGTCGATATGGATCAGGAAGAGGTAGGGAGATTGTTTGAAAAATATGGATACATGGTCATTCCGGTTGTAGATGAACATCAGGTGATGTGTGGGATTATTACATTTGATGATATTATTGATGTATTGAATGAAGAAACAACAGAAGATATTTATTTACTTGGAGGATTGAGTGAAGGTGAAGCTATCGACAGTTCTCCATTCTATGCTATCAAGAGTCGTCTTCCTTGGCTAATGATAAATTTAGTGACCGCTGTAATGGCGGCATCTGTCGTGGGATTATTTGAAGGAACGATTTCTAAAATAGTGGCATTGGCTACCTTTATGCCTATTGTAACAGGAATGGGTGGAAATGCGGGTACACAGACATTGACCTTAATTGTTCGCGGAATTGCTTTGGATGAGTTGAATGATAAGAATACAAGACAAATATTGATAAAGGAATTGATTGTTGGAGTAGTAAATGGAATTTGCCTTGGAATTGTGGTGGGTATTGCTGCAAAACTATGGGTAGGTAAAGCAGTGTTTGGATTTATCATCGGACTTGCTATGGTATTGAACTTGATTGTAGCGGCATCTGCCGGTTACTTTGTACCGGTGATGTTAAAAAAATTCAATATTGATCCTGCGTTGGCATCAGGGGTGTTTGTTACCACATTTACAGATGTGATGGGATTCTTTTTCTTCTTAGGATTGGCGACTATATTTGTAGAGAAATTGATGTAAATGATTTAGAAAGAATAAAAAGAACACTGTATGATTTGAAACAGTGTTCTTTTTTATATAGGAAAACATCAGAAAAAATAATCCACGATAAAGAGATGTTCTTTATCAATATAGTACACAATATGTGGATAACTCTGTGGAAAAGTATTTTTTCGTGTGGATAAAGTAAGTTTTTTTTGAAAATAACCATGAAAAAAATGGTTGGATTTTTGGAGTAGTTGAAATAACTATTTTATATTTAAAAAAAAGAATAAGAATAAAAAAGTTATTCACATCAAAAAATAGATATATAAAATGTGATTTGACAAAAATAAAAAAATATGATTTATAGTGTCTTTTAGATAAAAAATAGATATGTTATTTTGTGAAAAAAGTATCGATAGGATAATTGTAAAAAGTAAGTTTAGTTATTTTTTACATGGGTACATACAGAATAGAATCATTCAAGTTTTGAACAATATAGATTTTTTTACAAGTAGATAAGTTGCAATAACGGTTGTTCAATGATTGATTCGAGATTATATTAATTTTTATATTAGAAACTTTTATTGTGAAGGGACTACAATTGAACTGCAAAAGAGTATCTTTACGCTTTGATTTAACAGAAAATTTCTAATATGATATGAGTACAAAAAAAGTACATTTATGAGAATGAAGAGGATTGAGGGGGGAACCAATCATGTATTTTAAAACAACACCGGAACACGAGAGCTTTCGAAAAAAAGTAAGAGAGTTCGCTGAAGCAGAAGTAAAACCGATTGCCTTTATGTTGGATCAAAACAATGAGTTTCCGACAGAAGCAGTAAAGAAAATGGGAGAACTTGGACTTATGGGTATTCCATATCCAAAAGAATATGGCGGAGCAGGTTTGGATGTATTGAGTTATGCGATTGCTGTAGAAGAGTTGGCTAGAGTTGATGGTGGAACGGGTGTTATTTTGTCTGCCCATGTTTCATTAGGCTCTTATCCGATTGCGGCATTCGGTACAGAGGAACAAAAACAAAAATATTTAGTTCCTTTGGCAAAAGGTGAAAAGATTGGTGCATTCGGTTTAACAGAACCGGAAGCTGGTAGTGATGCTGGTGGAACACAGACTACAGCAGAATTAGTAGGAGATTACTACATCTTAAACGGAAACAAAATCTTTATTACAAATGCGCCAAAAGCTGATACTTATGTTATATTTGCTGTTACAACCCCTGGAATTGGTGTAAAAGGAATCAGTGCATTTATCGTAGAAAAAGGATGGGAAGGTTTTACATTCGGAGATCATTATGATAAATTGGGAATCCGTTCATCATCCACAGCGGAATTGATTTTTAACAATGTAAAAGTACCGAAAGAAAACTTATTAGGAAAAGAAGGACAAGGATTCCGTATTGCGATGGAAACTTTGGATGGAGGTCGTATTGGAATCGCATCTCAAGCACTTGGTATTGCACAAGGTGCATACGAACATGCATTAAACTATGCAAAAGAACGTATCCAATTTGGAAAACCGATTGCATTCCAACAAGCAATCTCTTTTAAGATTGCAGATATGGCAACAAAATTAAGAGCGAGCAGATTCATGATTTACAGCGCAGCAGAATTGAAGGAACATCACGAGTCCTATGGAATGGAAGCTGCTATGGCAAAACAATATGCATCTGATAATTGTTTGGAAATTGTAAATGATGCACTTCAAATTTTCGGTGGTTCCGGATATTTGAAAGGAATGGAAGTAGAAAGAGCATACAGAGATGCAAAAATCACAACAATTTATGAAGGAACAAACGAAATTCAACGTGTAGTTATCGCATCTTATCTTTTAGGAAAACCACCAAAATCTAAAGGTGGAGCAGAAACAAAGAAAAAAGCTGACGCTGTTACAGGAGATCGTAAAAAAATGATTTTCAAAGACGGTTCTGCGAAAGAACAAGTCCAAGCTCTTGTAGATGCTTTGAAAAAAGATGGATATGATTTTACAGTAGGAATTGATATAGATACTCCTATTTCTGAAGCGGAAAGAGTAGTAAGTGCCGGAAAAGGAATTGGAGAGAAAGAAAATATGAAGCTGATTGAAGCACTTGCAAAACAAGCGGGTGCGGCAGTAGGTTCATCCAGACCTGTTGCAGAAACATTAAAATATGTACCTCTTAACAGATATGTAGGAATGTCAGGACAAAAATTCAACGGAAATCTATATATTGCAGTAGGGATTTCCGGAGCCGGACAACACTTGAAGGGTATCAAAACAGCTACAACAATCGTTGCAATCAACAATAATGCAAATGCACCAATCTTTAAAAATTGTGACTATGGTATTGTTGGAGATGCATTGGAAATTCTTCCATTGTTGACAGAGGCGTTGGATAATGGAAAAGAAAAAGAACCTGCTCCACCTATGGTAAAGATGAAACGTTCTAAACCTAAGAAATTAGCACCAAACTACAAAATGTATGTATGTAACGGATGTGGTTACGAATATGATGCAAAATTAGGTGATTCTGAAAATGATATTATGGAAGGAACTACCTTTGATAAGTTGCCGGATGAATGGATTTGTCCAAAATGTGGAGAAGAAAAACATAACTTTACAGAAGTGGAATTTCCGGAAAATCGTCGTTAAGAATAAGATAAAGATGAGATAAGAACCGGAAAATTGAGTATAGGGGGAAATACGGATGTATAATGTAAGAAATGTAACGAAAGATTTGTATTGGATTGGTGGAAATGACCATAGATTGGCGCTGTTTGAAAATATTCATCCAATTCCAAAAGGAGTATCCTACAACGCTTATCTTCTTTTAGATAAGAAGACAGTATTGTTTGATACAGTAGACTGGTCAATTTGTAGAGATTTTTTGAGTAACATGGCTCATGTGTTGGACGGAAGAGATTTGGATTATATTGTAATAAATCACATGGAGCCTGACCATGGTGCTTCTTTGGAAGAGGTATTGATTCGTTATCCAAATGCAAAAATCATCAGTACGGAAAAATCATTCATGTTGATGAGACAATTTGGATTTGATGTAGATGGAAAAGAAATCCAAGTAAAAGAAGGAGATACTTTTAATTTTGGAAAGCATGAAGTAATGTTTATAGAAGCTCCAATGGTACACTGGCCTGAAGCGATGGTAACATTTGATAAAACATATGGCGTACTATTCTCAGCAGATGCGTTTGGATCATTTGGAGCATTGGATGGAAAATTATTTAATGACGAAGTAAACTTTGACAGAGATTGGATTGATGAAGCAAGAAGATATTATACTAATATCGTTGGGAAATATGGTCCTTTTGTACAATCTTTATT
>NZ_DBHIIC010000047.1:0-10294 GCF_057248345.1 Filifactor sp.
CAAATTCTTCTACCAATTCAGGTTTTAGAATTCCATCATCTAAATTTCCTAAACAATAATCAGAATCATTTACAAACTGATGACATGGATATAACTCGCCCCATGGGGTTACTGCCAAATACTCTTTTCCTGAACCACAACCGGAAATTCTTTTATATACACATGGCCCATTTTCTAAATCAATCATATAGTGATAAAATTCAAAACATCGGCCTTGTTGTTTTCTTTTAATCATCTCTTTAGCTAGGATTTCATACTGTTCAAATAGTTTCGGCAAATCTTCTTCTGTTAATGCTGAGGAATCCAATAAACCATCTTGTGGGGAAGAAACCACAGGTTCCATACTTAACTGTGTAAAACCTAAATCCGACATATGAAAAATATCCTCTGTAAAATCAACATTATGATGCGTGTAAGTACCGCGAACATAATAGCCGGTATCATTTCTACTTTCTACGAATTTTTGAAATTTAGGAACTATCAAATCATAACTTCCTTTTCCTGCGAGATTCTTTCTAAAATGGTCATGAATCTCTTTTCGTCCATCTAATGACAGCACTACATTATGCATTTCTTTATTTGCAAATTCAATAATCTCATCATTCAAAAGCACTCCGTTTGTTGTCAGTGTAAATCGAAACTTCTTTTTTTTCTCTTTCTCTAGACTACGTCCATAACCAACCAATTGCTTTACAATTTCCCAATTCATCAACGGCTCTCCTCCAAAAAAATCCACTTCTAAATTGGTTCTTGTTCCTGAATGTTCAATTAGAAAATCTAAAGCTTTTTTTCCTATCTCGAATGTCATCAATCCATCCTTGCCATGATATTTTCCTTGTTTTGCAAAACAATAATCACAAGCGAGGTTACAAGTATGTGCAACATGAAGACACATAGCTTTTACTACATTACTTGATTTCATTTCCAATGTCGCATTTTGGTAAATGTCATCGGAAAACAATTGGCCGGAATCTTTTAAATACTCAATATCTTCTAAACAATCCTCCACTTCACTCCTAGATAAATTCAAATGAGCGTATTTTTGTAACATTATATCAACAATACTCTCCCTATCATTTTGCTCATAAAGCTCAATAATATCATATGCTACTTCATCCACTGCATGTACAGAACCACTGTAAGTATCAATCACAATATTATAACCATTCAATTTATATTGATGTATCATATTTCCCCCTCTTAATTACATATAAAAAAACCACCGGCTCTTGTCTCATGGTAAAATGCCGGTGGTTCCATAATACAACTTGCTTGAAACAATATTAGTGTTGTTCACAAGGTTGATTTGCTACTCCACAAGATGTTTTGCATGCAGATTGGCAAGATGTTTGACATTCTCCACATCCACCGGTCATCATGCTTTGTTGTAAATTTCTTGTGTTCAACGTTTTGATTCTACTCACTCTTGTGCTTTCACAAGGTTGATTTGCTACTCCACAAGACGTTTTGCACGCAGATTGACAAGATGTTTGACATTCTCCACATCCACCAGTCATCATACTCTGTCTTAAATTTCTTGTACTTAATGTTTGAATTCTTTTCATAACTGAATACCCCTTTATCCTCTTCTATCATATTTTTTATAAATACATTTCGCATTCATTTTACATTAAATCCTATCATTTTTCAATAGTTCAACTGTATAAATCTCATTTGGGAATCTTCCCATACTACTTTTTAATGAAATTCCACTCTTTTGATAATATGTCATGTTTGAAATTAAAACACTGTCAAAACATTCTCCTGGAACAATAAGTGGAATTCCAGGAGGATATGCCCAAATATATTCTGCTGAAACTAATCCGGGACAAAGCTTTTCAAGTGTGACGAATTTGCTGTTATAACATCCAACGTTTCGTATATTCTCAAATTTTTTTGGTATTGTAAATTGAGAGAATGACTTTTGTTCAAAAATTCTATTATCACATAATTCATCTATTTCCAACAAAGCCTCTGCGAATTTTTCCATTGCAACTTCTGTATCGCCCATCCCTGTCATAGCCACCACATAATCAATAGATGCCATCTCCAATTCAATATGATACTTTTGTCTAAGAAGTTTCATCAAATCCACTCCACTTAAATTTGTATTTTTACAAGAAATAACAATTTTACTATCATCATATAGTACTTTTCGATTTTTTTTTATTTCATTTTCTAACAAAACCAAGTTCTGCATCTTTCCAATCCTATTTTTAAATACATTTAGACTTTTTCTCCAGTTAGAAAAAAGTGATTCTCGTTCACTTAGCAACAATTCCACACATCCATCAATTGATGCTAACAGTAAATAAGATGGACTGCTGGTTTCAAAAATGGAAATTGCATTTTGTAATCTCTCTTTTGAAATTCGATTACTGTTTCTGTGAATAGCAGCGGTTTGCGTCAAGCTAGGAAGTGTTTTGTGCAAACTGTGTACTACAAGATCTGCTCCCATTTGAATCGAATTATTTGGAAATTGATATCCAAAACCTAGGTGAGATCCGTGCGCCTCATCGATCATAACAGGAATATCTTTTTGATGTGCAACCTCTACGATTTTTCTTACATCTGTAATAATTCCTTCATAAGTTGGACTGGTTATAACAATTAACTTAATTTCTGGGTAATTATATAATATTTCCTCTACCGTTTTGTAAGAAACCTCTGCACAACTTCCGGTCAATTCATCAATCTCGGGCAATAAATAAATGGGATTTAGCCCAAAGACTTCAATAGCATGATACACAGATTTATGACAATTTCTAGCAACCAAAATATTATCTCCAGGTTTTGTTGCTGCATAAATTCCAGACAATATCCCGACTGTACTTCCATTGACTAAAAAATGAGTTTCTTCACAAGACCACAAATGAGAGGCTTTTTCCATAGATTCTTTTAAAATTCCATTTGCATCATGTAAATCATCAAAACCTTCAATTTCTGTAATATCACAATCTGCACCTAATTTTGATAAATAACCTGCTTTCTTCGATAATGATAGATTCCTTTTATGTCCCGGCATATGCATAGGTATCCTATTTTTATTCTCAAATTGTAATTTATTTAATATCATTCTAATACTCACCTCTTCATATTCATTTTAGTTTTATTAAGATTTTCAAATTAATTTTTGCTGTAAATTATCACAAAAATTACATCTCTTAACTTATATAAACTATCATTGCTTAATAGGAAATAAAAATTATATCCATATCAAATGTTATCAACTAATAATTATATTTCTCTTGGTCATAAGGAGAATTCCTTGTATTTTTCATAAAACATTGCTATAATGTTTTCAATTGTTCATTTTCAATATTTTAGAATACTTATAAGGAAGTGTCAAATTATTATGCGCAACTTAACACTTTTAACAGATTTATATCAACTTACTATGATGAATGGGTATTTCAATGAAAATACACATGAAGAAACTATGATATTTGATGTGTTTTTTCGTCAAAATCCAAGTCGTGGCGGATATACAGTTGTATGCGGAATTGATGAAGTTATTGATTACATTGAAAATCTTCATTTCGAAGAGGAAGATATTACATATCTTAGAAGTTTAGATATTTTTTGTGATGACTTTTTAGATTATCTGAAAGACTTCAAATTTACTGGAGAAATTTATGCAGTTGAAGAAGGCTCTGTTATGTTTCCTAATGAGCCCCTCTTAAGAGTAAAAGCAAAAGCTGTTGAAGCACAGTTTATTGAAACAGCAATTTTATGTATTGTTAATTTTCAGTCACTCATCGCTACAAAAAGTTCCAGAATTTGCCAAGTCGCGAAAGATGATATAGTGATGGAGTTTGGACTACGTCGTTCACAAGGTCCGGATGCCGGTATTTATGGAGCAAAAGCTGCAATTGTTGGAGGAGCACAAGGAACTTCAAATGTTTTAGCTGGAAAACTATTCAATGTTCCAGTCATGGGAACTCATGCACACAGTTGGATTCAAAAATTTGATTCTGAAATTGAAGCATTCCGTTCTTATGCAAAAACATATCCTGATAAAACAATTCTACTAATCGACACTTATGATACATTAGAAAGTGGCCTTCCTAATGCAATCACAGTATTTAAAGAAATGAGAGCATCAGGACATGAACCATTAGGAGTTCGTATTGACTCAGGAGACTTAGAATACTTATCAAAAGAGATACGTAAACGTCTAGATGAATCCGGTTTTGAAAATGTAAAAATCACTGCGTCAAATGACTTAGATGAGTATACTCTTATAGATTTAAAGTTACAGGGAGCAAAAATTGACTCTTGGGGAGTCGGAACCAAATTAATCACTTCCAGTGATTGGCCATCTTTAGGTGGGGTTTATAAATTAGTTGCAGTAGAAAAAGATGGTTTGATTAAACCGAAAATTAAAATTTCAGAATCTCCTGAAAAAATTACAAACCCAGGTTATAAAAAAATTATTAGAATATACAATAAAGAAAATGATAAAGCAGAGGCTGACTTAATTATGCTTGATCATGAAAATATAGACACTTCTAAGCCACTAACTATTTTCCATCCTGTTTATAGTTGGAAAAGAAAAACATACAAAAACTATTATTTAAAAGAATTGCTAAAACCTTTATTTATCGACGGAAAATGTGTTCGTAAAAAGAAGACTGTTTTGGAATATAGAGACTATGCATTTGCTGAAAAAAATTCATTATGGCCACAATATTTGCGTCTTAGCAATCCGGAGCCATACAAAGTTGACTTATCTGAAGAACTTTGGAATATCAAAAATACACTAATTGACCAAAAAAGACACCGCCGTGATGTTTAACGAAATAGCTTAATTAATAAAACACTATGCCTATCACTTATAATTTATCAAATTAAAGGATAGGCATTTTTCATGGATATAAAGATTCTTTAGAAATCATCATACTATCATCTGTTTTTTGATATAACTGATTATATTATGTACGGTATCCTCTATTATAATCCATTAATATCATTGCTATTTCATAACTAATTCATAGCTTCCATCAATTACATACTCATTTCCTACCAAACCGTAAAAAATAATAGCCATGGAAAATTTTATTAAACTTGTAATCATATATAGTTTAATATAATAACAGCATTTTATATCTCAATATAAAGTTCAGTTTTTGAGTCACTATAAAAATTTTAGTATTTTTATAAAGATTATTTTTCAAAATAAGAGTTACTCACAGTTGTAATGTGATATAATATTTTGTGTATATTTTAACTATTTGCAACGTTCAATTAAATTATTATTTTTTCAAAGAAGGATAAAATTATGAATATAGGTATTTTTGATTCAGGCATTGGTGGTCTATCAGTTCTACACCATGCACTCAAGGTAATTCCACATGCAAATTTTATCTACTATGCTGATAGAAAAAATGTTCCCTATGGGGAAAAATCCGTTTTTGAAATTCAAAATTTTATCGATGAAATTATGGATTTTTTTATTTCTAAGAAAGTAGATATCGTTGTCATTGCATGTAACACGGCAAGCAGTGTAGCAACAAAAGAATATCGAGATAAATTTCCCTTCCCTATCATAGGAATGGAGCCTGCGGTAAAAAAAGCAGTTGAAACATATACGGAAAAACAACAACGAATTTTAGTTGCTGCAACACCAATAACTATTCAAAGTAATAAATTGCGTCTTCTTTTAAATCGTGTTGATAAATATCATCAAGCAGATTTAATCGCTCTTCCGAAATTGGTTCATTTTGCGGAACTTAAGCAATTTGATTCCATAGAAGTAGATGAATATATTAGAAGCGCACTTAATCAATATGCTTATGTAAATTATTCTGCTATCGTGTTAGGTTGTACACATTTTAACTATTTTAAACCCTCATTCCAAAGGATTTTTTCTAAAAAAATACAATTTATAGATGGAAACGAAGGAACAATCAAGCAGCTTCTTAGAAAAGCACCCAATACAAAAAGTAGCATACAATCTATAGAATTCTATTTTTCCGGAATTCCGAGTACTTCAGAAGAATTACAGGAAGTCAAAACATATCTGTCTCGTTTAGAAGACGTCTACACACTTTAGCAATTTATATCAAAGGAGTTTTTATGACCTATCAAGAAGCAATTTTACATTTTGAACAACTTGGAAAATTAGGAATTCAACTTGGCCTTGTTCGAATCGAACGCTTATTAAATTGTATGGGAAACCCTCATCATAAACTAAAATTCATTCATGTAGCAGGTACAAATGGAAAGGGGTCAACCTGCTATATGCTTTCCAACATTTTATCCCACAGTGGATATAAGACAGGTTTATTCACGAGTCCCTATATTTTGGACTTTCGTGAGAGTATACAGGTAAATATGCACATGATTTCAGAAGAAAATTTTTCTGAATGTGCAGAGTATGTATATCATTGTGCTGAACAATCTACAATTAATAATGATCCTCCGACACAATTTGAAATATTGACTGCAATTGCTTTCGAGTTTTTCTTCAGACAAAAGTGCGATATTGTTTTGTTGGAAGTTGGCTTAGGTGGAACTTTGGACTCTACCAATATCATTCCTCCTCCACTATTACAAATCATCACTTCCATTTCTTTAGACCACACAAATATTTTGGGAAGTACAATTGAAGAAATTACAAAAGAGAAGTCCGGTATTATTAAAGGTTCTACAACAATTGTTTATCCTAATTTACCAAAAGAAGTACTTCACATTTTAAAAAAGAAATGCAAATCCATAAACAGTAGATTGATACAACCTGATTGTAAATCTTTGAAATTTAATAGTCGTTTGTTTGGAGTTTGTGATTTTTCTTATGACAATATTTCCTATAAGAAATCTTTATTGGGTGAAATACAACTCTATAATGCTATTTTGGTAATTACAGCCTCGAAAGAATTAAATTTAATGGGATTTTCTCTTTCTTTAGAATCCATTCAATATGGAATTGAAAATACATTCATACCAGCTCGTATGGAACTACTCTCTAAATATCCAATGATTCTTTTGGATGGTTCTCATAATGAAGAAGGAGCTATCGCCTTGAAAAAGACTTTAGAAACAATTTCAAACACTTCTATCAAGATGATAATGGGTGTTCTGGAAGATAAAAATATTGATAAAATACTTGAAAACACTGCGAAACTTTCTGATTATTTTATTGCAGTATCTCCTAACAATCCTAGAGCTTGTTCCTCAAAAAAACTTGCAGATCTTGCAAAGAATTATTGTGATAATGTAACACAATCATCCTCGTTAGAGGAAGCTGTCAATATTGGATTTTCCATGTTGCACGAAGGAGATCTTCTTATCGTGTGTGGTTCCCTTTATTTGTCTCATGAAATTCGTCCTATTTTAATTAAGAAAATAAAAAGCTTATCAATGTAAGGAGAAAACATTCAACGATATACTATTTCTTTTTTGTTCTAAGCTGGAATATTATTGTTTACGAAAAAACTTCTTAGTATTTTTCACTAAGAAGTTTTTTTATTTTTACTATACATCATCTATCTGCCAGTCAATCTGTTGATTATATTCTATTTTCAAAAATTCATTTGTTTTAAGAAAATGTTCATTTCCAAAAAAACCACGATATGCAGAAAGTGGACTTGGATGAGGTGATGTTAATACTAAATGTCTCTTTTGATCAATCATCTTTAATTTAGTAATAGCATTTGACCCCCAAAGTAAAAAAACAACCGGCGTTTCTTTTTCATTTACCAACTGAATCACTTTGTCGGTAAAATGTTCCCAACCTAAATTTTTATGTGAATTTGCTTTGCCCCGTTCCACAGTAAGAACTGTATTTAAGAGTAGTACTCCTTGTTTTGCCCATTTCATCAAATAACCATGATTCGGCATCGTTAATCCCAACTGGCTACACAACTCCTTATATATATTATACAATGATGGTGGAATACGAACTCCAGGTTGCACAGAAAACGCCATACCATGTGCTTGTCTAGGTTCATGATATGGATCCTGCCCTAAAATAACTACTTTAACATCATCATAGTCCGTTACTTTCATAGCATCAAAAATATGATACATATCCGGATAAATTGTCTTTGTTCGATACTCTTCTATTAAAAATAATCTCAGCTTTTGATAGTACTCTTGCCGAAACTCATCTTTTAATAGAAAATCCCACCGGTTTCCAAAATTAACCAAAATGACATCCCTCCAAACATTTATTTCACTAGTTTTGCAGTTACTTTTTTCCCTCTGATATTCACTTGTTTTAAATGTTTTGAAGCTATCTTGGCGTATTCTTCTTTAATATCAAAATAACTTACATCTGATAATATATCAATTGCACCAATATGTTTTCCAGGAATTTTACATCGATTTGCAACAGAAGATACAATATCTGCAGGTCCTACTCTATCTACCCTACCAATATTTAATTCAAAACGAACCATTCCTTTTTCTTTGGAAAATTTCTTAGATTTCTTTTCTTTCTTCTGTCCAGATATCGCTTTAATTCTATCTCGTTCATACGCACGATAATCTATTTTTTCTTTATTTTGAAGATTTAAAGTATTTTTCATCATAATCGCCAAAAAAGCTTCTAAGTTAACCCCAGATTGTTTCATTTCAGAAACTAAATTGAAGTAAAAATCTAAATCAGAACTATTTTTTTGACTTCTAATACCATCTATATATTGATAGATAATCTTCTCTTTTACTTTATCGTATCGAGGAATCGCTTCTTCTTTTATCTTACATTTTGCGTACTTTTCGATTCTTCTCAATCGTTCCATGTCCCTACCATATGCAAAACTATAAGATTTTCCGCTGGCACCAGCACGACCGGTACGACCTATTCTATGAACATACTGTTCTTCTTCTATTGGCAAATCATAATTAATTACCAAATCAACATCCCGAATATCCAATCCTCTTGCAGCAACATCTGTTGCAATTAACATGCTGATTTGACCTTCTCGAAATCGATTTAACACCATATCTCTCTTTTGTTGTTTTAAATCACCGTGTAAGGCTTCTACAGCATATCCTCTGTTTTGCATATCCACAACCAGCTCATCTACCATTTTTTTTGTATTACAAAAAATAATCGCTTTTTTTGAACTCTCTAATTGTAGAATTCGGCTCAAAACTTCTGATTTATCAACATTTTTTACCTTCATATAAATTTGTTCTATTTGATCTACTGTCATTGTCTTATTTTTTACTCGAATCATTTCAGGATTCTTTAAATATTTTTTTGAAAGGGACAATATTTCTGCCGGCATAGTAGCTGAGAATAGCATTGTTTGTCTATCCTCATTAGTTTCTTTCAAAATATTTTCAATATCTTCGATGAATCCCATATCTAACATCTCATCAGCTTCATCCAATACTACAAAATGTACATGATCCAACTTAATTGTTTTTCTCTCAATATGATCCAATATTCTTCCCGGAGTACCAATAACAATCTGAACATCCTTTTTTAGTCCTTTTATTTGTTTGTCAATATATTCTCCACCATAGACAGCAATATTTCTAATTTTTGTAAAGGCTGTCAACTTATCAAATTCATTAGAAACTTGGACTGCCAACTCTCTAGTAGGACAAATAACCAAAGCTTGAATCTGATGATTATTATTTTGCAAAATATTATCTAAAATAGGGATTCCAAAAGCAAAAGTTTTTCCAGTACCTGTCTGAGATTGACCAATCAAATCTTTTCCTTCTGTTGCAATTGGAATTGCTAATTCTTGGATGATTGTTGACTCCTCAAAACCTAAGTGTTCTAACGCCATTTGTATTTCTTTTGAAATATTAAATTCTGTAAATTTTTTCATTTCATTCCTTTCTTTTTTCTATCACACTTATTCTCCCTTTATGAAATATCTTTTTATTTTATAGAATTAATTTAATTTCTATTCAGAAAAAATCCAGAATTCTACTTCATCCTTTAGAAACACAGATGTTACCAGTTGTCGTACCATCAATGTGAAGCATTTTCTTAATTGACATTTTATATTTAACCAACCAACTTAATCTATGTGTTGCTACAATTCATATTACTAGTCAATTATGCACATTAAATAACATACATATTTCCTATAATTTACGTCTACAAGACATCTTTGTTTCAATAGATAGTTCTATTAAAAATATTGTAATCATTAAAAAATCTCCTAATTCTATACAATTAGAAGATTTTAAAATTCACCAAATTGTAAAAAGTTATTTCATAATAAACAAAGGCAAACCGATAAGCCGAGTTCTGTCGTGTGCAGTCATCTATCTCGTTTTACTGTTACCAGTAAAATCTAGCAACCTACCACCGAGGAAGGACGGG
>NZ_DBHIIC010000048.1:0-9533 GCF_057248345.1 Filifactor sp.
TATATTATTCCGGTTGTAATCACAGTATTTGCAGATAGATCCTTCACCTTTATTACTAAAACTCCACCTGCAGCAGTATTGTTGAAAAAGGCGGTAAAAATCAATAAAGGTTCCGGAGAACCAAATAAAACAAAAGTGGCAACAATTAAAACAGCACAAGTTAGAGAAATTGCTGAACTTAAAATGAATGACTTGAATGCAGCTGATGTAGAAGCGGCTACAAGAATGATTGCAGGAACAGCAAGAAGCATGGGAATCGTTGTAGAAGATTAATTCTATTTGCTCATATAGATTGGTGGGAGGCAAATACGCAACAGACAACATTTACCGTTATTACCACAAGGAGGATGTAAAAAATGGCAAAATTAGGTAAAAAATACAAAGCTGCTATCGAAAAGTATGATAGAAGCAATTTGTATAATGCATCTGAAGCCTTAAAGATCGTTACAGATGTTGCATCTGCAAAATTTGATGAAACAGTTGAAGCTCATATTCGTTTGGGTGTAGACTCTCGTCATGCAGACCAACAAGTTCGTGGCGCAGTTGTTTTACCACACGGAACGGGAAAGACAAAAAGAGTTCTTGTATTCGCAAAGGGAGATAAAGCAACAGAAGCACAACAAGCAGGAGCTGACTTTGTTGGGGCAGAAGATATGGCAGAAAAAATTCAAAAAGAAAATTGGTTTGATTTTGATGTTATCGTAGCAACACCTGACATGATGGGTGTGATTGGTCGTTTAGGACGTGTTCTTGGACCAAAAGGTTTAATGCCTAACCCAAAATCAGGAACTGTAACACAAGATGTTACAAAAGCAATAGAAGAAATCAAAGCTGGAAAAGTAGAATATCGTTTAGATAAAACAAACATTGTTCACGTTCCGGTTGGAAAAGTATCTTTTGGAGCAGAAAAATTATCTGAAAACTTCTTTGCATTGATTGATGCAATTATTAAGGCAAAACCGGCTGCTGCAAAAGGACAATATTTAAAATCTGTAACTGTAACAAGCACAATGGGACCTGGAGTAAAAATTAACCCTGTGAGAGTTACAGAATAAAAAAGATTGACAAATAATATTTTTTAACATAAAATAGTATTGTTAATGCCGAAGACCGTAGGTGCGTATGCTTAATATCCTACCGAGGTAGCCAACAACGAATATTGTTGCCCTTGTGTGTCTTCGTAGAAAACCGCAAGGGTTTTTTTATTGAAAAAGGAGGTGCGAACAGAATGTCTAAAGCAATTGACATGAAGCAACAAGTTGTAGCTGAAATCGCAGACAAATTGCAACGAGGAGTATCTTGCGTAGTTGTAGACTACAAAGGATTGACAGTAGAAGAAGTGACTGAACTTAGAAATAAGTTTAGAGAAGTAGGCGTAGATTATAAAGTATACAAAAATACTTTAGTAAGACGTGCTGCTGCAGAAGTAGGCAATTTTGAAAAATTCAATGATGTTGACTTGGTAGGAGCAAACGGATTTGCAGTATCTTATGATGATGCTGTTGTGCCGGTTAGAGTAATCAGTGACTTTGCAAAAAAACATCCTAATTTGGAAATGAAAATGGGATATGTTGAAGGCGAATTCTATGATACAGACAGAATGAAAGAACTTGCAAGTATTCCAAGCAGAGAAGAGCTTATTGCAAAATTGGTTGGAAGCTTCAAAGCCCCACTATCCAACTTTGTATATCTATTGGATGCTATTGCAAAGAAACAAGAAGAGACAACAGAACAAGAAGCATAAGATTCTTGGTCAAAACAAGTTAAGAAAAATAAAACCACAAAAATTATCGGAGGTGTCGTAATGAATATCGAACAAATCTTAGAAGCAATTGAAAATATGAAAGTTTTAGAACTAAACGAATTGGTTAAAGCGGCAGAAGAAAAATTCGGAGTATCTGCAGCAGCACCAGTTATGGTAGCAGGTGGAGCGGTAGCAGGTGGAGCAGCAGAAGAAGAAAAATCTGAATTTGATGTAATCCTAGCTGATGCTGGTTCTTCAAAAGTTGGAGTTATCAAAGTAGTTAGAGAAATCACAGGATTAGGATTAAAAGATGCTAAAGATCTTGTAGATGGAGCTCCAAAACCAGTTAAAGAAGGTGTTTCTAAAGAAGAAGCTGAAGAAATTAAAACTAAATTAGAAGGAGCAGGAGCAAAAGTAGAAGTAAAATAGTTCTCTTTTGTATCTGTTAAAAAAGACTGAGTCCTTTTTAGAGCTCAGTCTTTTTTTGTGGAATAGAAAATTTGTTCCATAAGATTTGCTGTAGAATGCCTCGGTTTTTTATCAATTTTCTTCTGCAACGATTAAATTGCTGAATCATCATACAAATCTTCTTAAAAAAACTAGTAATAAAATGTCATTAAATAACATATTGTATAAAAATTTCTTGTGATTGAAGAAAATTTGTGAAAAATACACTTCTTTTTTATGATGGGGTAACTAAAAAAGCGTTCCATTTGTTTTAAATTTATAGTCTTAAATGGGCAGGTATCTTCTAAATTTTATATTTTTCGCTTATATTAATGAAAGAAATCATATTGCGAGTAAGTAGTATAAAACAAACAAATTACATAAAAAATGGATTGAAAAATTATTAGATAACACAAAGATAGCATTTTCTATTAGCAAAAAGTGTAAAATAAGGATAAATTGCAAAACAGATTATTCTGAATTATAGCAAAACATAGAAAAATTACAAATTGATGATAGCAAAAGTAAATTATTTGTTGTCATAAAAGCATTGAATATGTTAGTAATACTATACTATTTGTATCTAGCAAAAGAAATATAATCAGTTTTTTTGTGTAAGAAAAAATAGGAAAAACTTGTCAGTTGCAAAAAATTTGTTTAATATGGTAAAACCTTTGGAAAAAATAGAAGGTATTTGAAAATGCAAAATAGATCAATCTGAACATAAATATTAGAACAGAAAATAGCGTTGAAACTTGGGTGTTCGGAAGAAGAAAAGGAATCCGAAATAAAAGGAGTGATAGTAATGAAAGAGAAGAGAAGTATGATGAGGAGCTTAAGACACTTGTTCTCTTTGTTTTGTGTGATGATCTGTTGTGCACTAGTTAGTGGTACAACTTATGCTGAGTCAGAAAGAGTAGTGTTCCCTCCTCGAATTGAGAGAGCAGTGGAGATGGCGACGAAAAAACATCCTATCCCTGCGAAATATGTATTTGCGATGATATTGGTCGAAAATGATCAATTTGATCCGTATTTGAGATCGGAAACGCAAGATAGTGGAATTACACAGATTAACGACGCGAATTTAGGAGATTTTCGTTCGGCGGGGTTTGAGAACGTTTTTAACGTAGAAGAAAATGTAGAGTTTGGGACAATGCGCTTGAAATGGGCGTATGACAAATATCAAGATTGGCACAAAGCCTTTATGGTTTATAACATGGGTGAAGGACGAGCACAAAAATTGTTTGAAAAAGGAATCTATCAAACAAGGTATAGCAAAAAAGCATTTACCAAACTGGCAAATCGAGATAATTGGGTGTTGGAAAACTCCTCGTTGATAGGTAGGAAGGTGAAAATAAAACGAATGGAAGAAATGTTGCTGAAAAAAACAGATGACAAAATACAACAAATGCCTGACTTACAAAGTATCAGCTATGTTAGATTTTTGAAGAGTGGAAACAAAAAGATGTGCTATTACCAATAATACAATAGACAGAATTTGAAAATTCATTATAATGTAGAGAAACAGCATATTGACTCTTGTGGTTGAGAGAAGATATGCTGTTATCTTTTTATAAAAAATATTGGTTTCAAAATAGAAAAGAGAGTGTTTATTAATGGTTGAAATTTTGTGATTCTAGCAATTTGACAACAAGTATATTGAAATTTATGATAAAATAGAGAAATAGTGGATTTTTTAGTGAACAAAATGTACAGGAGATAAATGATATGATCAATTTATATGTGACAAGACATGGACAGACGGTTTGGAATGTAGAAAGAAAATTTCAAGGGAGGAAAGATTCTCCGTTAACGGAACTTGGAAAGATGCAAGCTGCTCTGTTTCACGAGCGATTAAAAAAATTGAATATCGATATTATCTATTGTTCTCCGTCTCAAAGAACGATAGAGACGATGAAGTTGATGAAAGGCGAATTGGAGATACCGGTTGTTTTCTCAGAAAAACTTTTAGAAATGGGATTTGGTGATTGGGAAGGAAAAAATATCATAGAAATTTCTAAGAAGTATCCCGTGGAGTCTAACAATTTGTATCGTCATCCCGGTGCGTATCTTCCGCTTACAGGAGAAACATATCAGTCTGTATTTGATAGAGCGGAAAGTTTGATAGATGAAATTTTGAAAAAAGAAGAGAACAAGAATGTATTGATCATCACACATGGAATTACTCGAAAGGCAATTATGAAATATTTTCAAGACAAAAGTTTAGAGGAATACTGGAATGAAGAAGATATAGCAAAGCAAACGAGTCTTACTCATGTTAAAATTGAATCAGATGGAAGTTATAAAGTAGTTTTAAAAAATGATTATTCGCATTGGAAACATTTGGAAGAATAAAAATATTTTCGAAATTTAGCAACTAGAGCATCCTGTTGAGAGAAAAAAGAGTCTTTGTTTTTTCTCTCTTTTTTTGTGTAAGAGATTGGAATTTGTGGTACAAGCATATCGATATATTTGGTAGTGTGAAAGAATTTTTGGAACAAAAAGTATCATTGAGGAAAAGAATAAAAAACTCAAAAAAATTCTTAAAAAACCTTGCAATTTACAATAGATTAAGGTAAAATAGGTGAGTGTGTTTTGAGAATACACAATTTGCGTTGAAGCGAAAGGTTGCCAATATCAATGTATTGGGGAATTTTCGTGGAGTAGCAACATCATTGAATGTGGCGGCTTGACCGAAGCTGTTTTTTTAAGAGGGAAAAGAAAACACCCGGAACAGTTTGCGAAGGTCGGTCGTACGAAAATCGTGCGATAGGAGGTAAAGAAATGTCTAACAATCAAAAAATCAGAATCCGTTTGAAATCTTATGATCACGGAATGTTGGAACAAACAGCAGAGAAAATTGTGGAGGCTGCAAAAGCGGCAGGTGCGAATGTATCCGGACCAATTCCACTTCCAACAGAAAAACAAGTTATCACAATTTTGAGAGCTGTTCATAAGTATAAGGATTCCAGAGAACAGTTTGAAATCAGAACTCACAAGAGATTGATTGATATCGGCAACCCAAGTCCAAAATTTGTTGATTCATTAACAAGACTTGATGTTCCTGCCGGAGTAGATATCGAAATCAAACTGTAAGAACAAGGAAGAAGTTAAGGTATTGATATAGAAGTACCTTATCTTAGAATGATTGCGTAGCAATCCGCTGTAAGATTATAGGAGGTGTGCTTGATGAAAAGCATTATAGGTAAGAAAATCGGAATGACTCAAATTTTCGATGAAAACGGAGTTATGATTCCTGTAACTGTTGTAGAAGCAGGACCGGTTGTAGTAACACAAATCAAAACAGAAGAAACTGACGGATACAATGCAGTTCAAGTTGGTTTTGGAGAAGTAAAAGAAAAACATGTAAACAAACCGTTAAAAGGACACTTTGCAAAAGCAGGAGTGGCATTGAAAAAACATGTTAGAGAATTAAGACCTGAAGATGGTGTTGAAAACTATTCTTTAGCTCAAGAAATCAAAGTAGATATCTTCGAAGTTGGAGAAAAAATTGATGTTACAGGTATTTCTAAAGGGAAAGGATTCCAAGGAAGTATCAAAAGACACGGACAAAGCCGTGGACCTGAAACTCACGGTTCTCACTATCACAGAGCTCCTGGTTCAATGGGTAGCGCTTCCGATCCTTCAAAGGTTCGTAAAGGCAAAAAATTACCTGGACATATGGGACATACTCGTGTAACGATTCAAAATCTTGAAGTTGCAAGAGTGGATGCTGAAAAGAATTTGATTTTAATTAAAGGTGCAGTTCCTGGACCTAAAAAAGGACTTGTTGTCATTAAAGCAGCAGTTAAAGGACAATAGTAGAAGGAAAGGAGGACAAGAACATGCCAACAGTTGATGTGCTTAATATAAACGGAGAAAAAGTAAGCGAAATGGAACTTTCTGAAAACCTATTCGGAGCGGAAATTAACGAACACGTTGTATACCAAGTAGTGAAAAACCATTTAGCTAACAAAAGAGTTGGAACACAATCTGCTAAAACTAGAGCAGAAGTACGTGGAGGGGGAGCAAAACCTTGGAGACAAAAAGGAACAGGTCGTGCAAGACAAGGTTCTATTCGTTCACCTCAATGGAAAGGTGGCGGGGTTGTATTTGCTCCAAAACCAAGAGATTACAGCTACACAGTTCCTAAGAAAATCAGAAGACTTGCATTGAAGAGTGTTTTGACTGACAAAGTGAACGAAGGAAGCTTAGTAGTAGTAGACGATATCAATTTAACAGAATGGAAAACAAGAGAATTTGCAAAAATGCTTTCTGCATTGAAAGTAGGTAAAAAAGCTCTTGTTGTTACAAAAGATAATAGTCCTGAAGTAGTACGTAGCGGAAGAAACATAAAAAATGTAAAAATAGCTTTCGTAGGTACTATGAATGTATATGACATTTTGAATGCAAATACATTAGTATTGACAAAGGATGCAGTAGCAAAAGCTGAGGAGGTGTACGCATAATGCTAGCACATGATATTATCATTCGACCAATTATTACGGAAAAATCAATGCAATTAGCAGAAGATAAAAAGTACACTTTCGTAGTGGCTAAATCTGCTAACAAAATTCAAATCAGAAAAGCCGTAGAAGAAGTATTTGGAGTAGAAGTAGAAAAAGTTCATACTATGAACTATCGTGGAAAAATGAAAAGAATGGGAAGAAATGTGGGAAGAACAGCATCTTTCAAAAAAGCAATCGTAAAATTGAAAGATTCAAGTAAAACCATCGAATTCTTCGGAGTATAGAATAAGAGGAGGGAATATTAGTGGCTATTAAAAGTTATAAACCAACGTCACCAGCACTTCGTCAAATGACAGTGTTAAAATCTGACGAAATCACAAAGCACGAGCCAGAGAAATCTCTTCTTGTATCCTTGAAGAAAAATGCAGGAAGAAACTCACAAGGAAAAATCACAGTTCGTCATAGAGGTGGCGGAGCAAAAAGAAAATACAGAGTAATTGACTTCAAGAGAGATAAAGAACAAATTCCGGCAAAGGTAGCAGGAATTGAGTATGATCCAAACCGTAGTGCTAACATTGCATTATTACACTATGCAGATGGAGAAAAAAGATATATCTTAGCTCCAAAAGGATTGAAAGTAGGAGATACTCTTTATTCAGGATTAGGTTCTGATATCAAAATCGGAAACTGTCTAAAAATGAAAGATATGCCTGTAGGTACAATCGTACACAATATCGAATTGAAAGCTGGAAAAGGCGGACAAATCGTTAGAGCTGCAGGAGCCTCTGCTCAATTGATGGCCAAAGAAGGAAAATATGTATTACTTCGTTTACCATCAGGAGAAATGAGAAAAGTACACGCTGAATGTAAAGCAACAATCGGACAAGTAGGAAACTTGGAACATGAAATCGTAACAATCGGTAAAGCCGGAAGAAAAAGACACATGGGTATTCGCCCAACAGTAAGAGGTTCCGTTATGAACCCGAATGACCACCCTCACGGTGGAGGGGAAGGTAGAGCTCCTATCGGACGTTCAGGACCAGTAACTCCTTGGGGTAAACCGGCATTGGGATATAAAACAAGAAAGAAAAACAAAGCGTCTAACAGCATGATTGTATCAAGACGTAAAAAATAGAACCTTTGAAAGGAGGATGTCATAATGAGTAGATCCGCAAAAAAAGGACCTTTTGTACACAAAGGACTTTTGAAAAAAATTACGGAAATGAACGAAAAGAACGAAAAACAAGTTATCAAAACATGGTCCAGAAGTTCTACTATTTTCCCTGAATTCGTAGGACACACAATTGCAGTTCACGACGGAAGAAAACATGTGCCTGTTTATTTGACAGAAGACATGGTAGGACATAAACTTGGAGAATTTGTACCGACAAGAACCTTCAAAGGCCATAAAGATGACGCAAAATCATCAAAAGCTAGATAAGAACCTTTTATAAGAAAGGAGGATAATAATGGAAAAAGTATTAGAAGCAAAAGCAGTTGCAAAATACGTAAGAACATCTCCTAGAAAAGCCGGATTTGTTTGCTCTTTAGTAAGAGGAAAAAGCGTAGAAGAAGCATTAGCAATATTAAAATTTACACCAAACAACAGCGCTGATATCATTGCAAAAGTAGTGAAATCTGCAGTAGCAAATGCAGAAAATAACTTTGAAATGGATAAAGAAAAACTTTATGTTGCACACATTGTAGCAAACCAAGGACCAACATTGAAAAGATTTCGTCCTAGAGCACAAGGAAGAGCAACAGCAATTCACAAGAGAACAAGCCATATCGAGGTAATTGTCAAAGAAAGATAGGAGGGACAGGAATGGGTCAAAAAGTAAGTCCTCACGGACTTCGCGTCGGAGTCAACAAAAACTGGGATTCCAGATGGTTTGCGAACAAAAAAGACTTTGCAGCAAACATTAAAGAAGACTCCGTAATCAGAGAATTCGTTAAGAAAAAACTGTATCTTGCAGGAATTTCTAAAATTGAAATAGAAAGAAATGGAAAAACAGTAAGACTAAACATCTTCACAGCTCAACCGGGACGTATCATCGGAAAAGGCGGACAAGGAATCGAAGAGTTGAAATTGGATGTTGAAAAAATCTGTAAAGATAAACAAGTATTTATCAATGTTGTGGAAGTAAAAAGACCGGAAATTGATGCACAATTAGTTGCAGAAAACATTGCATTGGCGTTGGAAAGACGTATTGCATTCCGTAGAGCGATGAAACAAGCAATGCAAAGAGCAATGCGTTCAGGAGCAAAAGGAATCAAAGTGTCTACATCAGGTCGTGTTGGTGGTGCCGAAATGGCAAGAACTGAAGGTTATGCAGAAGGTAACGTTCCACTACACACATTAAGAGCAGATATCGGATATGGATTTGCAGAAGCAGATACAACATACGGAAAATTAGGAGTAAAAGTTTGGATTTGTAACGGAGAAATTCTTCCTACAAGAAACGGTCCTAAAAGAGAACTTGAGGATGTAACAAAAGACGATAAAAGAAAACCTCGTCGCAGAGATGATAACGGAAGAAGAGGCGACAACAAAGGTAGAGGAAATAACGACAGAAGACAAAATGATCGTAGACCTCGTCAAAAACGTGAAGAAAGAAATTAGACATTCCTAAGGGAAAGGAGGAACTGAACTATGTTAATGCCAAAAAGAGTAAAACGTCGTAGAGTGCATAGAGGAAGTATGGCAGGAAAAGCGACAAAAGGACATCAAATTGCTTATGGCGAATATGCATTGGTAGCGATGGAGCCATCTTGGATTACATCAAACCAAATCGAAGCGGCTCGTATAGCATTGAATAGATCCATCCGTAGAGGTGGAAAGGTATGGATTAAAATATTCCCACATAAACCTG
>NZ_DBHIIC010000049.1:0-9526 GCF_057248345.1 Filifactor sp.
CTTGCATAGCAAGGTGTTCGCTTCCCGCAAGTTCACAAAGGGGTAGCTGCCGCAAGGCAGCGTAGGGGAAGTGTAGCTTCCCCTGTCCCGGCGGTCTGCCATGCTGTCACTGTTGCGGGATAAGCCCCCGGCGCGTGACATACTCCGTTGCAAAACAGCGGTGTTCCGCTTCCTTTTCCCGCCAATACTCCCATAATGCAGCGTCGGCGGCTTCCGCAACATTCATTAAAAACCGTTCAAGCTGCTTTTGTTTTTCCTCTGCTCTACGTTTCCTCATAGTCTGCGTCCTCCTGTAAGTCTGCTGCGTCAATCTCGTAATAGTCAAAAACCTCGTCGGGCTTGACAATGGCGGGGCGGCGTTTAAGGTGCTTTTCCATGTCAAAGACGTTCTTCGGGTCTGCGTCGGACAGGTACTTGTATTTCGGGTGCTTCGTTATGTCGAATTTGTCCGAAAAGAACGGGCGCACCCCGCGTAGCTGCAAGATACATTTCCCTCCGTCCATGACTGCGATTTCATCTTCCGTCATAAGCTGCTTTCCCAATTTCTGATAGTTCAGCCCATGCGAAAGCTCCCGCCCTCTGGTTTCGGAAGTGTTGAAGCTGTCAATGGTTTCTTTGCCTAAAATCTCCGATATTTCTTTGAGCGTCGTTTTTTCCTTGCCGCCCAAGAAAAGCGTGGTGTCGCAGTTGCCGACTATGGTATCGGCGTTGTCCTTGTAGATTGCCTTTAGCTGTGACTGGCTCTGCAAGATGATTGACGCGGAGATTTCCCGGCTCCGTATGGTTGCGATTAGCTTCTCAAATTTGGGGATTTGCCCAATATTCGCAAATTCATCTAACAGGCAGCGCACATGGACGGGAAGCCGCCCGCCGTATTCATCATCTGCTTTGTCGCACAAAAGGTTGAATAGCTGTGTGTAGAGAATACTCACGACAAAGTTAAAGGTGTCGTCGGTGTCGCTGATAATGACGAAAAGGGCGGTCTTTCTGTCCCCTATGGTGTCAAGCTCCATTTCGTCGGTTTCCATAAGCTCGCGCAGCTCCTTAATGTCGAATGGGGCTAACCTCGCGCCGCATGAGATAAGTATACTTTTTGCGGTCTTGCCTGTAACAACTTGTCAAGGACTTTTTAATCATTTTCGGCAATATTTTCGTTCTTTTCTCTTTCAATTTCTCTAAGCATTATGCGTTTCATCTTATCTTGCATTGTTTCTTTTGCGTTTTCATTAAAGTGAACAATTACCTCATAGGTGGCTTTCCCAATCTTCTTTGTTAGCATTCTTGTGTTTTTGTTTTCTTGCATATTTCCCTATCCTTTCCGTCCAAAAAAAAAAGCGATTAGATTTTTTGCTTTCTAACCGCTTCTACTCGTCTATTAAGTTTTGTGCTTTCCTGATTTTTTCCTTGCTCTCCATCTTTCGTCTGTCTATTCCTGTAACTCTTAATGGCAGACACATTTCAATAATTCTTGAGTAAATTCTTCCAAGCATTATATCCTCTTGCTCTTTTTCAATATCCTTGAAGTTCAGATTCGTTGTTATGATAGTCGGCTTTGTCTTTAAATACCTTGAATTTATCACATTATAGACTTGTTCTAAGACATATTCCGTGTTTCGCTCAATCCCAAAGTCATCAAGGATCAGCAATGTAGCATTTGTTATATTGTTGATGTACTCATTTCTATCAAGTTCAAAACCGCATTTTTGCAAGTCATTCAGGATTTGAGCAAAGTTTCGCATTTTGACTGTGTAGGAATACTTGGATATTATCTCGTTAGCTATTGAGCAAGCAATATAGGTCTTTCCACTACCGATACCGCCATAAAGGATTAAGCCTATGTTATCTGCTCTCATCTTATCAAAGTGCTTTACATAGTTTCTTGCTTTTCGTATAAGGTCTTTATCAGTATTGGTATCAGCATTTTCAAAAGTATATCCGATTTGGTTTCTTGAAATGAAGCAATTTGCTCTTAGTCTTTCCTGTTCCATTTGCTTTTTCCTTAGTTCTTCCTCTTCGTGCCTTTTCCTGTCACATTTGCAAGATATTCTAAATATCATTGTCTTACCTAAAGTCGCAAGAGGTTTTCCGTCTATCCTTTCATCGCAGGTCTTGCAATAAATGTGTCCGTCCTTTTCGTAGTGGGTTTCCTCGTTGTAGTTAAACTCTGTTCCGTTTATCATTATTGATTTCATCAGTTCTTTTCTCCTTTTTTCTTCATTAAGCAGTGGAATGCGTTTTAAGGGCTATTTGTGGTCTTTGTTAAGGGTTCATATTCCTTTGCAACTTAAAGCCCATTAAAAGCCTTGCCACCTTGTTTTATGAGCATTACAGTGTATCGCTATCCTCATAATCTGTTGAATAGGTCTTGCTGTCTTTTTTCTGTGATAGTTTTTCTTTGTCCTGTTCATACCAGTTAAGGATTGTTACATAGTGGTCTTGATAGGTCTTTCCTGTACTCTTTATATATCTTGATAGTTTTTCTATCATCATACTGGTATAACCTTGCAGCTTATCTTGTAGATTTTGGTATTCCTCATCGGTTAATCGGATATTTTTATATTCTCCGTAAAGGGAAACTTGAGTAGCCTGCTCTATTCTCCCCTTATCTATACTAATCTTATCTAATCTACCCTTACCTATACTATGCGGACAAGTGGTTGACACTTGGTTGTCATTTGGTATACCAAGATTTTCAACCTTGATATATGCTCCATTTTCGGTTTGTGTTAGACTTTGCTTTTCTTCAACATACATCGTTTCTTTTCGCCTGTCACTTCTGATATAGTTGTTTATCTTCCAATGGGTTATGACGATAATTCCTCGCTCAAAGACGATTACAAAACCTTTTGTTATTAGAATTTTCAAGTCATCTTCATTTGCTCCTATGATTTTTATTATCTTCTTTGGATTATCCACAAAACCGTCATCATCTGCTCTCATTGATAAATGAAAATATAGGCATTGACTACTTAGTGGCATATCTAAAAATAAATCGCTATCCACTATCTTTAGTGAAAACATTCTTTTATCTGCCATTTTCTATCCTCTCTTTTTCTCTTAGTTTTACTCTGCGTTCCCAAAATGGATACGCAGACCTTATGCACCAAAACAGTGCGTCAATTTATCTTATTTTTATATTTCATCGTTCTTCGTTCCTATAATAATCTTTAACTTGGGTTTTCTTCTGCTCATACCTTTCCTGTTGCTCTTGATATTTCTTAATCTGTGCAATCACGCTCGGCTTTTCTCCTCTCTTAATTGCCTTGTCAATCTCAATAGATAAGTCTATGCCATAATCATCATTTACGGTTTTCACTGCATACTTGATATGATTGATGCTTTCGTATTCTTCTTTGATTGATTGAGATTGTCTATTAAGTTTAGATATTTCACTTTCAAGGCTTTGAATTTCTTTTCGCCAGTCCTTAGATTTAATCACCGATGAGCCTGTTATCTTTTCAAGAATTGCTCTTGCTCTTTTGTACTTATCTATCTCATCTTTGTGCGAATTGTAAAAGCTATCTTTGAATAAGGTTTTTCCTCGCCACTCATCATATATAGGCTTGTTATCTTTTATGATATCCGCATAAGCAAAGCATTTATTTAAGTTTTCTATCCTTACAGTTTTAGTCTTAATATCTACGTTTATATACCTGTTTTTAGCTTGAAGTGTTCCTATTTTTTCTTGCAAGTCTGCAATAGTTTTAAGGTTATTATCCGACAAATATATCCTTGCTTTTGAAAATCTTCTTAGGTCTGCACCTATCTTTTTATTGCTTGCGTATGGGTTTAGGTTTCTTGCTTTCTCTCCCTGTATATCATGATAGATGGAAATGTACTCATAGAGATTAAATAATTCAGCCTTATTATCTATTTCATCTTGCCTTGTCTGTTTATACTGTTCATATCTTTCAAATAACGACTTTGAAAATTCACTTATCCAAGATGTAAGCTCTGCAATTCTTTCTCGAATAGCTTTGACTAAAGAATTATGTTTTTTGATTTCTCTATTGATATTTCCCTTATCGGTTTCAACTCCTTTTTTCTCTAAGGCACTTGCACTTGCTCCTAAATGAATAGTTGGGATTTCTTCTATACCTTGTCTTTCAAAGGAACGATGGTCTACTCTTTTTTCAAGATTATTTTTTTCTAAATATTGGTTACAAAGAGTGGCAAAACTTTCTCGCCATTTCTCTGCATTACCTTTGTTGTTCCAGTCTGTGAGTTCTACTTTTCTTGTCTTTGGTTTGCCGTTTTTCCCTAAAACTTTATCTCCATTTTCATCAAGGATATATTCTTTTCTGCTTTTTGCTTGCCACTGTCCTTTTTCGTTTATTGGTCTAAGAGTTGTCATTATATGGGCGTGGATATTGTTATTTCCCTCATCATTTTCGTTATGAATGGCAAGGTCTACTATCATTCCTCTTGATGTAAAATTTTTCCTAATGAAATCTGCAATGAGCTTTTTATTTTCTTCTACGCTTAATTCTTTGGGTAAGGCAATAATGAAATTTCTTGCAAGCTGTGCATTGATTGCTTTCTCATTTAATTCAACACTATTCCACAAGGTCGCCCTGTCTTTTAATTCGATTGGTACATTCTCCGGCAAGAATATTTCTGAATGTAACAATCCTTTTTTATTGTGGTAATCGTGAGTTATTCCGTCCCATTCGTTAGTCAGCTTTTCACAAGAAATATATGCTGCACTTGCGACTGCCGATTTACTTTTTCCTCTGCTTATCATTGAAATATTAAAGTGAAAACTGTCTGCCATTTTTATCATCTCCTTTTATTTTGGACAAAAGAAAAGCAGATAGATTTTTCATTTCTCTATCTGCCTATGTGTTATATAAATGTTTTAGCTTTTAGTTGCTCCCTGCAAGGGTAAAAGCACCGCAGGTCGCAAGGACACCTAAAGGGTGTATAATTGCGCCCTTAGAAAATCTAAGGGAATTGTGATTATACAGCCGTGTCCGTCTTTCTCATATTTTCTACCTGACAGAACGATTTGTTCAGTCAGCTTTTTTGAAATACTTTTTGTAATATGTCTTTTATTTCCTCATTGCTTTTCTCACTCGCTCCCTCAATGAAACTTTCAAGAATTGCTCCACGCTCTATAAGGCGGTGCGTTCTCTTTTTTCTCTCCTCATTACTTATAGTCTTTCTGATTTTTCTTTCCCTATTTTTTAGTTGTAAGAGTTTTTTCTCACAAACTTCTTGTTCTTCTTGTAGGCTCTTTATCTTACTTTTAGTTTCTTGTAGTTTACTGTTAATTACCATAAAGATATCTCCTTTCTTTTCCACTGTTTTCAAATTTGGAATTATGAGTTATAATATAAGTTGAATTTTTATGTTTAGGAGTAATTTGATATGAATAACCAATCTTATTTTATGCACTTTTATATGTTTGAATTAGAGATATTTTTAAATTCACAAAAAGAGAATCTACTTACTGTCTCTTTTCAATCTGACGAAGCAAATACCGATCGTCCCTTAAAAGAGTATTTAAAATCTGTTATAGAAAATGAGTTGAATATGTTGCCTGCTGACCCAAAAGCGAATAAGCTTTTTATAGATAACCAAACTCACTCAATAGATGAATATAGAGATTATAATATTAGCAGAGTTATTCTTCCCGATGAAATTGATGAAAACTTAAAGCAAAAAATAAAGGAAAGTAAATCCGCTTGTTATACTAATCCTGACATATGTTTGGAAATAAAATATAACGGCTCTACTTTCTATCAAACTGTCGAACTAAAATCTACGAAGAACGATTCTATTCCGGGTTCTAGTATCCAACAGATTGTTCCTGATGAATGGGTAATATTTGTAAAACATACATCAAAAGACATTGAAGTAGTAACTGGACAATATATAAATTCTATAAATTCTAAAATGCAGTTTCCTGACAGAAGCCCTAGACCACAAGTTTCTTTTAAAGAACTTATCTCTTGGAATAATCTACATAGAAACATTGACAACAATGAATTGATATATACCGTAGACGATTCTTTAGCAAATAAATTAGCTTTAATCGATGATTGGCAGGGCGTTTTATCTAAACGATGGATTGATATACTTTTGAATAGTGAAAAAGTAAAAAAAACTGAACCTTGGTTTAATAATAACATTCGGAAATTCATTTTAGATTTTCTCGAAATTTACGATGAATATAGCAAAGAAGAGAAAGCCCTTGTTAAATCCAAAATACAATCTATGATAAAAAAAGAAACAGATGATTAGTCTGTTTCTTTTTTGAAGTACATATCCCATTTTTCACTTAGTGTTTTACCTATGTTGTATGCTAAAACGCAAGGAACCGCATTTCCTATTATTTTATATGCCGAACTAGCACTTACAGCAATATTTTTCTCTGTCTTTTCCAAAATAAATTGATAATCATCAGGAAAAGTTTGAAGTCTTGCACACTCTCTTATTGTTAATCTTCTTTGCTCTAGTCCCTTTTCTATTTCATCTACATATTTTCCACCATTTTCAATATCTAATCTCCTAAATTCGATATTCCCGTGATGTTCTGATCTAATAGTCGGTGAAACATTATCTAATTTTATCTCAACATTTCCTTGCCCCCTAGATAACTTTGCTTTTGAATATTTTTTTTGTGAGTTATCAGTCGTAAAATCCGGTTCTTTCAAATCACAAATAGCTTTACCAGAAGTAACAAATGGATTCAAAGAAATATTGTTTAAACTGTAATTATGTGTAGGAATAGGATATGGGTCTATATCGCTATGGTCGCTGATATTAGTTAGGTGTTGTATTGCCTCATCAGTCAATGCACTTCTTTTAAAACCATAAAAAATAACTCTTTCCCTTGATTGTGGCACTCCATAATTAGCAGCTTGCAAAACTCTTGCAGGAATAACTAAGTATCCACCATCTGCCGCCTTTGAAAAATCATTTTCAATTATTTCTTTAACATCTTCCAAACTAACTAAACCTTTTACATTTTCAGCAATAAACACTTTAGGCTTAACTATACTTACAACCTCTTTCATCCATATGTATAATTGCCCTCTATTCTCAACATTTGCTTCCTCTGAGGATATTTTTTCTCCTATATGGCTTTTCAACGAGTTGAAACCTTGCCTTTTCCCTGCCACAGAAAAATCTTGACAAGGGAATCCACCAGTAACAACATCTATATTTTCAGGAAAAATTTGTTCTCCATTCTTATGTCTTTTTACTAAATCAACAATGCTTTCAACATTATATATTTCATTTGCATTGCTATATCTCTGTTTAAAATATGATACCCAAGCAGCTTTCGCATCATCTCTTATATCATTAGCAAAAACTGTTTTAAATCCTGTTTCGCTAACTTTAACCCACTTCCCATAATCTTCCTCAATCCAAGTTGGATGAATGTTCAGGTTTATTGAATCTTTTAAGCAAGTGAATCCACCCTCAAGACCAATATCCATACCACCACAACCACTAAATAGAGATAAAACCCTCTTTTCTTTAAATTTCATATATTACTTTTTCCTCCAAATTCAACAATATCACCAATTTCACAATCTAATACATTGCAAATTCTTTCAAGAACTTCTAAAGAAACATACTTTTCATTACTCATTTTTGAAATTGTGCTTGTAGATATCCCACTCTTAATATGCAAATCATACTTTGTCATATTTTTATCTATTAGTATTTTCCATAATTTTTTATAATTAACAGCCATAGTTCACCACCTTTTCGAATAGGATACCATAAAAATGACGACTTCTCAATAAAATTTTATTACTTTTCATCAATCAACATTTTAATCTTTCTTTATTATTGTTGTACTCATTTATCGGTATTCCGCTCCTTTTCAGCATTTTGAGTTTTTCCTGTTTTTTCTCCTCTCTTCTTGCTTTGTACCTTTCTTCGTATTCTTTTTGTTTGCCGTTCTCTTTACGCTTGAGATAGTTTTGATGAAGCCTGTCTTTTCTTGCTTTCTCCTTTTCTTCTTGCTCTTTTTGTTTTCTCATTTCTTCCTGAGATAGTTCTTCTTTTTGTGGCTCATAGTTGCCAATGAAGTTGAAAAAGATTTCAATTTTTTGATTTGCTGTTTGACTACCTTTCCTTTCTCGCTCGTGAATTAAAATTTTCTCTACAAATTCATTGATGGTTGTCGGTGTCAGTTCATCAAAATTTTCGTAACGACTGATTAGTTTGATAAACTTCTTGGCTCTATCGATTTCTTTTTCATATTGCTCAACGGCTTTTTCTAATTGTTTTATTTCTTTGCTGAGTTCTCGTTGTTCGCTTTCGTACTGATTATTTAAGATTTCATATCTTGTACTTGGTATCTTTTCCAATATCATATCTTCGTAAATTCGACACATTAAGCGTTCTAATTCTTGAAGTCTGCACGTTCCCTCTATAAGTCTTGTTTTCTTCTTTTCGATTTCTCTTTTTTCGTATTCTTCCATTTCGTTTTGAATACTGTGGATAAACGCTTCATTATCTTTATCAAGGGTTTGCTTAATGTCTTGTAAGGTATTCTGAATGAGCCTTAATACAATTTCTGCCTTTATTCGGTGTGCCGATGAACAAAGTGTGCCACAAGGTACTTTTGTGTAAGCACTGCAAGTATAATAAGGGATATTCTTATAATTGCTTGTTCTATGCACATACATTTTACTTCCACAATCTGCACAATACATAAGTCCTGTTAGCGGATGATATTCTCCCCAACCATCGGGATATCTTTTTACATTCCCTTTTATCCTTTGCACATTATCAAAGGTTTCTTGGTCTATGATTGGCTCGTGGGTGTTTTCAAAGATGAGCCAGTTATCTTCGGATACATATTTACTTTTCTTGTCTTTGAAATGCTTCCTTGTTTTGAAGTTGACTGTATGCCCTAAATATTCTTGTTTTTTTAAGATACTTGCAATCGTGGAACTGCACCAACGATACGGATATTCAAACACTTTGCTTTGATGTAGTCCATATCCCAATTTCTGCTGATGATAGGCGGGTATATCTATCTTGTCGGCTTCCAATATTCTTGCAATGGCATAGGGTCCTTTTCCGTCCATTGTCAGATGAAATATTCTCCGGACAACCTCTGCGGCTTTCTCGTCTATAATCCACTGATTTTTATCGTCCTTGTCTTTGATATATCCATAGGGCGGACTGCTTCCTGTATGCTTTCCGCTTTCTCCTTTAGCTTTGAATGTAGACTTGATTTTCCTTGAGGTATCTCTCGCATACCACTCGTTCATAATGTTTCGAAATGGAGTAAAATCATCGTCTTTGTAAAAACTATCTACATTGTCGTTGATGGCAATGAGCCTAACTCCTTTTTGTCTTAGTATCTCCATACATTGACCGACTTTGAGGTAATCTCTGCCAAGTCTTGACATATCCTTTACGATGATACAACCGATATTTCCCTGATTGACTCCATTCATCATTGCCATAAAGCCCGGACGATCAAACTGCGTTCCGCTAATTCCGTCATCGGTAAAATGAATGATGTTCTCCAAATGATTTTTCTTTGCGTATT
>NZ_DBHIIC010000050.1:0-9488 GCF_057248345.1 Filifactor sp.
CCATTTGGTATGTGCTAAACTGTTATTGACATTATTTTGTTGAGACATTTTAATGTTCCTCCTAATCTATTCTGTTTTTCATCAGCTGGCAGGCTTTTATACAGTTTAGCACATTAGGAGGTTTTTTTTCACCGCTTAAGCTTTTTTGAACCACGCGACTATCGCGTGGTTTTCTTTATACAAAGATAAAACCTCTACACAAAATTAGCAAAGTGTAGAGGTTTTTTATATCATATTGATACCCTCTATCTTCTTTCATGCATACATCTATATATAGAATATTTTTTTGATTTATATCATGATTCTTTCTGAATGCATTTCATACTTTACGATGACAAGCGTTTTTCTTTACAGATACCGTACTCAAGTACATGGAAATGGACTTTAAGTATATCATTGATATTCAACCAATCTGAAAATTTCTGAGATGACTCATTATTCTATTGCTATAAAATGATTATTTTTTCTCCAATTCCTTTGTCAATTGGATAATTTCTTCAATGGCAGAACCGATAAAATGAATTGTATCTAATAGCGGCTTGTCTGTAGTAATATCAATTCCTGCCATTTTAGCTAAATCGACAGGATTTTTAGTTCCTCCAGCTTTCAGTACCTTAATCCAATCTTGTGCTGCAGAACTGCCTTCTTCCTTAATTTTCGTACTCATTTGTGTACCGATGGTAAGACCCGCACTATAAGTATAAGAATATAATCCCATATAGTAATGTGGCTGTCTCATCCATGTCAATTCAGCACCATTATTAATTTCTACATCTTCTCCCCAAAAGTCTTGCAAAACTTTCTTTTTAATCATAGATAAATCTTTTGCTTGTAAAGACTCTCCTCTATCTACTATTTCATACACTTCTCTTTGGTAAGTCGCTTCCAATAAATGTGTTACAAAATTATGGAAGTAGGTATTTGAAATCATATTCGACAAGACCCATCGTTTCATTCTCTTATCTTCACCGACATCTTTTAACAAATAATTCGTTAATAACAATTCATTCATTGTAGAAGGCGCCTCAATAAAATATAGTGACGGCTCTTGGTTCAAATAACTGTTTTCCCTTTGACTCAAAGTAAAGTGTCCCGCATGACCTAATTCGTGTACCAAAGTAAACACTTGGCTCAATAGACCAGTCCAAGACAGTAGAATGAAAGAATTTTTTCCGTATGGTGTCGCACAAAATCCTCCTGTAGATTTTCCGATATTTTGTGCAAAATCCACCCATCTTTCTTCATAAGAAGACATAATTAAATCAGTATATTGTTCTCCTAAAACGGAAAGTGCTCCTCTAACATATTCTTTAGATTCTTCTATTGTGATATGAGGTACAATATCCTTATCTACCGGAATTTTCAAATCTGCAAAAGTAATCTTGTCCAAATCATAAATCTTCTTTAATAGCGCTGCATATTTTCGCATATAAGGGGCAAGTTCCTTCATAATCAAATCAATTTGACGATGATACATATCTTTTGTTACTTTTTGATCTAGTAAAAGATAGTCAAACACAGAATCAAATCCTCTCATTGTAGAGATAATCTTTTCTTTTTGAATATGATTTTGATAATAAAAAGCTGTTGTATTCTGATATTTTTTCAACCCGTTTGAAAAACTCTCAAATGCTGCTCTTCTTATCTTTGAATCGGGATTGTACTGATACATATTTTCATATAAAACATAGCTGTTTGGATATTCTTTTCCATCTACAGTGAATGATTCAAACTCAATATCTGCGATTTTTGTTATTTCATAACCTTTCATACTGCTATTCAAAACAGGTGACAAAGTAGCTAAAGCTTCTTCTACAGAATCATCCAACATATACTTCTTCTTCAGCATAATATCCTCAATATACACACGGTACTCCGGGGCTTTTTCTTTTACTTCCTCCAAAAGATGTGTATCTAAAGAAACAATTTCTTTTTCTAAAAATTTCAAACGCGTTTGCATTTCTGCAGCTTTGCTATAATAAAAACTTTCTCTCTTTTGATGCTGAACATCCGTCATATCTACCGATACGGACAATGTCGCATAGTGTGAAACAACATCATTTAACTCTAACAATTCATTATATTCTCTGATTGCACAGATTACTGTATCAGATGAGATCATTTTGTTCTTATACTTTTTCTCAATATCAACAGACATTTGTACACATTTTTCTAAATCTCTTTCATAGTCTGCTTCTGTTTCATAGAGTCTAGCTATATTCCACTTCAATGACTCAGATATTTCACATCTTTTTTTCATATTTTCCACTATCGTTCATCCTTTCTTTTATCCTATTTTTATCATAAAATCATTATCTTGAAGTAAAGTCATGTTCCATCTTCCATAATGAGTATACCATAAATTATATCTTACCTAAAATATTTATCCTAATTTCATTTACAAATCAGGCGCAATATAATAGAATGAATTTATGTGATTTGATTAACACATAACTATGTTTTTATACAGGTATAAGGAGGAAATAACATGAGTATTAGAATGAATAAAGAAGCTTCAGATGCTTTAAAGGGATTATTAACATCAAAAGGAATCGAAGCAACAGACATCAGAGTATTTGTTGCCGGATTTTCTTGCAGTGGTCCACAATTTAACTTGGCAATCGATCCTGCAAAAGAAGGAGACTATTCAGTTGAAATTGACGGATTCACATTAAGAGTAGAACAAAAATTGATTGATGAATTCGGAGGGTTTGAAATCAAACATTTCAGCGACGGAGATAATTCCGGAATCTACATTGAGCCGGATATCAAACCTCAATCTTCTTGTTCAAGTTGTGGAGGCGGATGTCACTAAAACTCTGTTTTAGAATGATATAATCGTATAAAAAAGATAGGTATATGCATGCATATACCTATCTTTTTTATACTTGAAAATTTATTCAAAAAAACTGAGTCATATTGTTAGAACGATATTCCAACAATATGACTGCTCAAAAAATATCATAGAGTATCATTTTCAAATTATCTTCTATGAAATAACATGAATGTTCCGATATCTACTCTTTTTCAGAATCATTTGTAGTATCTGGAACAGAAGTATCCTCAACATTGATTGGAGTTTCTGAATTACCGACAGTTCTATTGTCAGCATTCACATCAACTGATTTTTCATCATCTGTAGAAACATCTGCCTTTTCAACTACAGTATCCTCCAACAGCAATTTTCCATCAAAAGCTTGCTTAAATTGTTCTGAATCTAATGTTTCATACACCATCAATGCTTTTGCAACATTGTGAAGACGATCTATGTTTTCTTGCAATAGTTTTCTTGCAGTCGCATAAGCCTCATCTACAATAATCTTAATTTCATGATCAATCTGTGAAGCCACTTCCTCTGAATAATTCGGTTTTGTCGTAAAATCTTTTCCAAGGAACACTTCATCCGAAGAATCTCCATATGCCATCGCTCCCAACTTATCTGTCATTGCATAAGTTGTAACCATAGCTCTTGCAATCTTAGCTACTCTTTCCAAGTCATTACTTGCGCCGGTCGACACATCTTCCAAAATAAGTTCCTCTGCTACACGGCCTCCAAGTAGCTCTACCATTTTTTCTTTCAATTCTTGTTTTGTAGTATAATATCTGTCTTCTTGAGGTCTGCTCATAGTAAAACCACCAGCCATTCCTCGCGGAATAATAGTAACCTGATGAACAGGATCACAGTATTTTTGAACTGTTGATAAAATAGCATGTCCAGCCTCATGATATGCAGTTAATTTCTTCTCATCTTCTGTAATAATTCTAGACTTTTTAGCAAGACCGACAATTGTTTTTACAATTGCTTCCTCTATTGTCTGCATTTTAATTTTCAATCCGTTATTTCTTGCTGTCAAAAGTGCTGCTTCATTCATTAGATTTTCAATATCGGCCGCAGTAAAACCTGCAGTTCCTCTTGCAATTACCTTCAAATCAACATCTTCATCCAAAGGTTTCTTTCTAGAATGGACTTTAAGTATTTCTTCTCTTCCTTTTACGTCAGGTACCCCTACCATAACCTGTCTATCAAATCTACCCGGTCTTAATAGTGCCGGATCCAATATATCAGGTCTGTTTGTAGCTGCCATGACAATAATACTTTCATTTACTCTAAATCCATCCATCTCTACCAATAACTGATTTAATGTTTGTTCTCTCTCATCGTGACCACCACCAAGTCCGGCTCCACGCTTTCTTCCTACTGCATCAATTTCATCAATAAAAATAATACAAGGAGATGTCTTTTTCGCTTGTTCAAACAGGTCTCTTACTCTGGAAGCACCGACTCCCACGAACATTTCTACGAAATCAGATCCGGAAATAGAATAGAACGGAACTCCTGCCTCTCCTGCAACAGCCTTACTTAAATAAGTTTTCCCTGTTCCAGGGGGACCGACCATCAAAATTCCTTTTGGAATTCTTGCGCCTAGATTCCAATATTTTTGAGGATTTCTTAAGAAATCCACAATTTCTTTTAACTCTTCTTTTTCTTCTTGCAATCCGGCCACATCGCTAAAGGTAATCTTGATTTCTTGGTTTTCTTGATGCAATTTAGCACGGGACTTTCCAAAACTCATTACCTTGGATCCTCCACCTTGAGCTTGTTGCACAAAGAGGAACCAAAATACCACTACAATCAAAAGTAACATCACCATAGGAAGCAAATCTAAAATCCAATGTGTTTGTGTCGGTTCTTTTACCTTAGATTGTAAAATACCTTGTTGTGTTTGATCCAAAATTTCTTTTGTTAAACCATCTGTTTGTGCCAAATATCCTGCATAAGTAGTAAACTCTTTATCTGAACCGGCCATCCTTCCTTGAATCATACCACTATCTTGTATCTCAACTTCAGATACCTTGTGTTCTAATATACTTTTATAAAACTCTGAAAACGGAATTTTTTCCACTTTCGATGTAGAGTTGCTTTGAATGAATACTAATGACATAATCACAAATATTAGCGCAACATAGAACATTGTTCCCTGTAAAAATTTTTTCAATATAATACCTCCCTATCTTAAATCATTTTCATGTCTTACTGTAATTAGAATAACTTTCCTTGTTGTTTCGTCAATTTTAAATTCTTCACTAATACAATGACCTACAACCCATAGAATATTACCTGCTTCATCACATATAATCGGAATGCGATTTCTCTCTGACAAAGGGACTTTCGCGTCAATAAAAATATTCTTTATCTTTTTGGTTCCTTCTAATCCCATAGGTTTGATTCTGTCTCCGGCCTCTCTGCTTCGAACAAAGAGTTTCCCTGAAATTTTATCCAAGTCAAATGCCTTTTTATAAGTTCCAGTAGACAACACAAAATCCTTGTCTTTGAATAGTACTTTTGTCTCAATCTCAGACGAAATTTCTGCAATATCTATTGTTTCATTTTGACCTAATTCATAAAAAAAGCTCAGAATATCTTTCTTCAATTCTTCGGTTGAAAAGTATAACTCACTTTGTTTTTTATAAACAGTCAAATTCTTAGGCAAATTGATCTGAGCATCTCCATGTCGTTTCGCCAGCTGAATTACATTGTCCAAATGAACAGTTTCAATTCCTTTCAGAGAATGTAACACTGCATTGATTGCATAACGAACACTTCTTTTTTGAATTGTCAAATCTACATCAAAAAAATCGTCCAACTCCAATTTTACAGTATTAGAATTTATCAAGCTATGATTCTCTTCAAAAAAACTCATAGCATTTTGTTCAATATATTGGCTATCTTCTCGAATTGATGCTGACATTCTAAAAATATTTTCCTTAGTTGCCGGATAACACTCTTCCATTAAAGGAATCATACTCAAACGAATCTTGTTTCTCGTATAATTTTCTTCCTGATTTGTTGTATCTACTTGCCATTGAATTCCTTTTTGTTGCAATTCATCTATAATTTCTTTTTTTTGAAAAGATAATAAAGGACGAATAATTCCATTAGACAATTGGTATTCCATACCTTTCAAACCATAAAGTCCCGTCCCTCTCATCATTCGCATCAACACTGTTTCCACCTGATCGTCCAAATTATGTGCAACTGCTATTTTATCTGCATTCAAAACAGTTTTCAGATGAAATAATTTTTTATACCTCACATCACGAGCTGCCTCTTCCATGGTCATCTTCATGGTTTGTGCATATCGAGGGACATCAGTAGAATCCACGAAAAAAGGAATCTCATATTCGTCGCAAAGACTCAAACAATACCATGCATCTCTATGAGCATCCAAACCTCTAATTTGATGGTTCAAATGAAATGCATATAGTTTAATGTCCAATTCTGCCTTTAATTCATGTAACAAATGAAGCAGACATACCGAATCCGGTCCTCCGGAAAGAGCAACAATTACCTTTTCTTTCGGTTGAATCAAATTATTCTCTCTTATTATCTCAAGCATCTTATTTTTTAGACTCATTTACTCATCACCAAACATTATCAAATTTTCTTTGCTTGAATTATCATTTCATTTTTTCCTTCAAAAAAATCCTTCACTGAAATATCATACTGTATAACAGCATGAACTTCAAATGGATTTTCTAAAAAATCTACAGAAATATTCTTTGTTAAAATTTCCATAGACATAGTCCCATAGTCTGTTCTATATTTCGTCTTAAATCTCTTTCCTTTTACAAACACCATCTCCGAAGTCTGATTCCCGAATCTTTTTAATTTCACTTCTCCACTGTCAACAAACTTCAATATAGTTGTTGTACCTTCCAGACCGGATAATTCCGACTCTTTGTATTCTAAATACACTGTGCCGTTTTTAAATACCCCTTTTCCTTGTGTGACAAACTCTATTACTTCCGGTTCTTTCTGATTCGCGAGAAATTGTGTTGTTTTTATTTTAATCAATGCATCTTGCAAGTCCAGCTTCCTTCTTCCCTTACTTATTTTTCTCGTATCTTCTATACGCCAAATCTATCAATCTTTCAATCAACTCTTTTGCTCCGATTCCATCATAATCCATCAACTGTGGATACAAACTAATGGCCGTAAAACCCGGCATCGTATTGATTTCGTTAAAGTAAATCTCTTGTGTTTCTTTATCCATAAAGAAATCAATTCTGGAAAGTCCTTCACACAACATTGCTGTATATGCCTTGCGTGCCATTTCTCTTAGTTCCGTTTCTTTTTCAAGTGATATCGGTGCAGGAATATAAAAATCTGCATCATTCGTCAAATATTTGGAATCATAGTCATAAAATACATCTCTAGGTTTAATGCAACCTACTGTAGAAAAATACGCATCTTGTCCATCTCCCAATGCTGCTATTTCCAATTCCAATGCGTCAATTCCCTTTTCTACAATAACCTTATCGTCATACTTGCTTGCTACCTCGATTGCATGTAACAATTCCTGTTGATTTTCAGCCTTAGAAACACCTACGCTTGAACCCATATTTGCCGGTTTTACAAACAAAGGATATCCTATTTTCTCCATTTCAAGAAGTTTTTCTTCTACAACAACTCCTTTCTGCAATATCACATAAGGAACCTGACGAACACCCTCTAGTCCAACTAACCGTTTTGTAATGTCTTTATCCATACAGATTGCAGACGCAATTGAATTACATCCCACATACGGAATATTGACAAACTCCATTAATCCTTGTAATTTCACATCTTCTCCATTAGGACCATGTAACGCAGGAAACACGACATCGAAGACAATTTTTTCATCTTGTAACTCTAAAGTGAATCTTTCTTCTCCTTTTGAGAAACAAACCTCATTTTTTTCAATAAAATCTGTCCATGTGCAATCTGTTAAATGCTCCTTGTTACATTCATTGATATAGTAATAGTTCCCTAATTTATCAATTCCAATCAAAAATGGTCGATATTTATCTCTATCAACATTCTCAAAAATATACTTTGCAGATCTACAAGAAACCTCATGTTCTTCCGACTTTCCACCAAATAAAATTGCAATATTTTGTTTACTCATTGCTTATCAAGCTCCTTTGTCTATTTTATAGAGATAGAACAGTTTGTTGTTTCTACCTCATATACTTCAGTGTAACGTTCTAAAAAATAATGAGTTGCTTTGCTTCTATTTTCCAAATTTTCAAATATGCCATACACAGTAGAGCCACTTCCAGTCATCATCGCTCTGGAACAAGAAAACTTAGACTCCATATCAAAAATTATTTGCTCTATTTCGGGTACAAACATCTTAGCAGGTTCATACAGAACATTTCCCATAAAAGGATAAATCTCATTATATTTGTTCGCATGAATACATTCTAAAATTTTATCATTATTTGGTATGTTTTTTAAGTGATTTATGTCTAAATTTTGATAGACCGACTTTGTGCTGACTCCTTGATTCGGTTTTACAATTAAAATATGATAAGATACATCAGGCAACTTTTGAAGAGTTTCTCCAATTCCTGTTGCTAAATAAGTCCCTCCAACCAGCATATATGGAACATCTGCCCCTAAATTCAAAGCAAGTTTCAGTAACGCTTCGTGAGATAATTGGCAATGATTCATTTGATTTATTGCATACAAAACTCCCGCAGCATCTGCACTTCCACCTGCCATTCCGGCTTCAACAGGAATGTTCTTATCCAATACAATCTCATATCCCATTCCTGTTTTGGTCATTTGATGGTATAAAGAAACCGCCTTATAAATAATATTATCTTCTCCGGAGGGAATAGATGAATTTCCTATATTTAAAAAAAAGGAATTATCTCCTCTTTTCATAATATATAGCGAATCTTTCAAACTCACTGTCTGCATAATCATAGATACAAAATGGTATCCGTCATCTCTCTTTCCGGTCACATCCAATGAAAGATTTATTTTTCCACAAACATCAAGACTCATCTGCTCCACAATTTGCACTCCTCATCTCATTATAGTCACTTATAATCCGTATTGTTCCATTATACTAATATCTTAGAAATAACACAAACTAAATTTATGTAAAAAATGAAAGTAAAACTATTCTCGATAAATAGTCTACTTTCATTCTGTTATCTATTATGAATATGTTTGTTTTTTAGAATTTTCATTTCGCATCAAAGTCAATTGCACTGTAGATGTCAATATGTCTGCATAACTGTAAGAAACTCTCGTTACATGGTTATCATTACCTTCATAGGAAATAACAAAAACATTTGGATACGTGCATTCCAAAACGCCCTCTTTTTTTTCAAATTTTTTTCTCCCGCGATTTGCTCTGACGATAACATCTCTGCCCAAGTATTTTTCTAAACCGCGTTTAATCTCATCCAGTGTATGATTGTTCACTACGTTTATCACCTTCCTTACACCCCAAATCATTTTAATCTAATTTTTTGATACATTTACTCTAATAACATATCATAATATGGATATATTGTCAAATTATAAATTTTTTATTATATTCTAATTAAACAACGATGTCAACTATAAAACTATAATTTTTATAATTTTCTGGTGTTGGTTAATTGTAAAATGAAAATGAACTAAAAAAATTCCATAGAAAATCACATTT
>NZ_DBHIIC010000051.1:0-8740 GCF_057248345.1 Filifactor sp.
GCCAAAGAAGTCTGCACAGAAAACACCGTAAGCATCCGGTTTTCTGCTGCCGATAATGCCGATTGAAAATTGTTGTAGTAGAGATAAATTACCTTTGAAATACAAGATATACGGAAAATCATACAGTTCTTTTAACGACGAAGGATAGTTTTTCATAGCAATATTGATATATCCAATTTCTTCAAGTTGTAATTCTTCGACAAATTTTTCATATTCATCAAAAGCAGACTCAATGTCAGATTTCTTTTTTTGAGAAATACTATTTAGCTCCCGAATAGATACTTGAGTCAACAGCTGTATATTATCAATACTTCCGACTTCATTCAAAATGTATTGAAATTGTTCTGCTGAGATACTCGCAATACTAAATATTAAAAATATATCAACCATAAAAACTACCCCCAATATTTTAACAGAGCTTTTCGAAATGATACGGCTTCTGATAAGTGAACAATAGAAATAGAATCTTCCTGTTCTAAATCAGCTATTGTTCGTGCGACACGAAGAACTTTATGATAACTTCTCAAAGAAAAAGAGAACTTTTCGAAAGCAGTTCGAATAAAATCAGACTCTGTTTTTCCAAGATTACAATACTTAGAAATATATTTTGCAGGAATTAGTGCATTATAACAAAAATTTTCTTTTTTAAAACGTTCCTTTTGAATTTCAATTGCAGAATATACTCTTTTATAAATTTCTTCACTGGATTCAGATGCAATAGTTGTATGAAGTTCATCAAACTCAATAGGAGACATTTCTGTAAATAAATCAAAGCGATCTAATAAAGGTGCAGAGGCTCTACCTAAATAATTTCTGATTTGATATTCTGTGCAAACACATTCTTTGAAAGGATTGAGATAATTTCCACAAGGACAAGGATTGGTTGCTGCAACCAGTATAAAATCACAAGGATATTGATAGCTGTTTTTAATTCGACTGATGTTGACATATTTATCCTCGATAGGTTGTCTAAGAGCTTCTAAGGTTTTTTTCTCAAATTCCAACAACTCATCAATAAATAGAATTCCCTTATGAGCCAATACTACTTCTCCTGGAGTCGAATTTTGTCCTCCTCCAATAATAGATTTCATAGTAGCGGTATGATGAGGAGATCGAAATGGTCTTACTCGATTCAACAAATTTTGATTAAATTTTCCCGTACTGCTATATATTTTACTTACCTGTATGTATTCCTCTTCATTAAGAGGATTCATAATGGAAGGTAACCTCTTCGCAATCATAGATTTTCCGGAACCCGGAGGTCCTATGAACAACATGTTATGATATCCTGCAGCTGAAATTTCTGCACTCCTCCTTGCAATTAAATTTCCTTTTACATCTGAAAAATCATACTCATTCTGAAAGGATGGATTGAATGAAATAGGAGATATTTCTTCCAATTCATCCACTCCCATCAGATAGGATACGATTTCATTTAACGAAGATGCATTCAGCAACTTAATATCTTTGACAACTTGAGCTTCCATACTATTTTGCTTTGGAAAAATGACACGATTTATGTAATCACATTCCCGTGCTGCAATAATAAAAGGAATTGTGCCGTTTACCTTTTGCAAGGTACCATCCAATGAAAGTTCACCAAAGAACATGGTATTTGAAAACCGTTCTTCTAAAAAATGATACTCGCTGCTTAAAATGCTAAGTGCAATTGGCAAATCATAATGAGAACCTTCTTTTTTTACACTAGAAGGGGATAGGTTAATGACAATTTTTTTGTTCGGAAATTTTAATCCACTATTCAGAATAGCAGAATGAATACGTTCCTTTGATTCTTTCACTGCAGTATCAGGTAATCCAACCATAGTAAAATTGGGTATTCCTTTCGATACATCGGCTTCTACATTTACAATGTAACCATCAATTCCTTCTATTCCGGAACTTAAACTTTTAAAAAACATTGTATCCTCCTTAGTTAAACATTGGATTACTATATATTATGATATATTTATAAGGAATTATGTACGGAAATTAAAAAGCATTTTCTAAATGAATAATTTCTTCGGTATCTGTGTATATTTCTATTACGTCGAAACGAATTTCTTCATATTTTATTTTATGTGTATTGAGATATATGGAGGCAACAAATCTAATTGTTTGTTGTTTTTTATAATTTACCGCTTCACAAGCAAGTCCAAAATCAGTATTCTTTCTTGTTTTTACTTCAATGAAACATAGAATATTTTGTTGGAGAGCAATAATATCAATTTCTCCCTGTAAGATTCTAAAATTTTTGTCAAGAATAGTATATCCATTTTTTACAAGATAGTTTGATGCTTCAGCTTCTCCAAAATCACCTAATATCTTTTTATTTTTCAAACTTTCAACCCCTCTATTTTATGTAATCCCAATAATGAATTTAACACCTCTTATTTCAATGATAACATAAATAAATAAGAATACAAATAGAAAATATCTAATTCTAAATTCCATTTATAATTAAACAAAATTAAGAATTAATTTGAAATATATACAACTATATATTACTTTTGATTAAAATTCATCTATTATCAAATAGTACTTTTAATTGAGAAAAAAATGATAGAAAATGTTGACAAGGGGTACATATATAAATATAATAAAATCATACTATTATAGTAGGAATTGAGGGAAGACAGCATGAAACTATCGACAAAGGGACGGTATGGATTAAAGGCCATGTACGATCTGGCTGTTTATGAAGATTTGCATGAACCCATTTCATTAAAGGCGATAGCATCTAACAATAATCTTTCAGAACAATATTTAGAGCAAATATTTTCCAAATTGAAAAAGTCGGGTTTGGTCAATAGTGTGCGAGGTGCGCAAGGTGGTTATGTGCTGAGTCGTTCTTCTAAAGAAATCACAGTAGGTGATATTATTAGAGTTTTAGACGGTCCGATTGCACCTTCTATGTGTCTGTTGGATGAGGTGGGACCTTGTATCTCCGGAAAAGATTGTCCTACCAGAGCTGTTTGGAAAAAAATTAAAGACTGTGTAGATGATGTCATTGATAATATCACGTTGTATGATATGGTTATAGAACAGAAGTTAATCAAATCAGATAGTATTTTAAAATGTTGAGGGGGAAACAGTTTAATGAATAGAAAGTATGTGTATATGGATAACTCAGCTACAACAACTATAAAACAAGAGGTATTGGATCAAATGATACCTATCTTCACAGAAATCTATGGGAATCCGTCCAGTATTCACCAAGCAGGACAGATTGCTAAAGTATATGTGGATAAAGCAAGAATGCAAGTAGCTAGCCTATTGAATGCTTCTTTAGATGAAATTTATTTTACAGCAGGAGGAAGTGAATCTGATAATTGGGCTCTAAAAGGTGTTGCTGAAAAGTTTAGAAAAAAAGGAAATCATATTATTACAACTAAGATAGAACACCATGCGATTTTACACACTTGTGAATATCTTGAAAAACAAGGATATGAAGTAACTTATTTAGATGTAGATGAATATGGAGTGGTAGATTTGGAACAATTAAAAAAATCTATTACCGATAAAACAATTTTGATTTCTGTTATGTTTGCAAACAATGAAATTGGAACGATCCAGCCAATTGAAGAAATTGGAAAAATTGCAAAAGAACACAAAATTTTATTTCATACGGATGCAGTTCAAGCGATTGGAAATGTAGATATTGATGTCCATAAGTTAAATATTGATATGCTATCTATGTCAGGACATAAAATTCATGCACCAAAGGGAATAGGCGTATTATATATTAAAAAAGGCTTGATTCTACCAAACCTAATTCATGGTGGAGCACAAGAGAAAAAAAGAAGAGCAGGAACAGAAAATGTCCCAGGGATAGTTGGATTAGGAAAAGCTTGTGAGATTGCCGAACTAAATATGCAAAGTCATATTACTCATTGCACCAAATTAAGAGATAGATTGATAGAAAAAATTACACAAAAAATACCATATACACTTGTTACAGGAAGTTTGGAACATAGGCTACCAGGACTTGCAAGTTTCTGTTTCAAATATATTGAAGGAGAGGCATTACTTTTAAGTTTGGATATGAAAGGAATTGCAGGTTCCAGCGGTTCTGCTTGTACTTCCGGTTCTTTAGATCCTTCTCATGTGTTGATGGCATTAGGGTTAAAACATGAGATTGCACATGGTTCGCTAAGATTGAGTTTATCCGATTTTAACACAGAAGAAGAAGTAGATTATGTAGTAGAAGAGTTAGCAGTGATTGTACAGCGGCTTCGCAATATGTCGCCATTATATGATGAGATTTTAAAGGGGGAGAACAAATAATGTTATATACAGAAAAAGTAATGGATCATTTTAATAATCCAAGAAATGTTGGAGAAATTCCTGATGCTGACGGGATTGGGGAAGTAGGTAACGCAAAGTGTGGAGATATTATGCGAATGTATCTGAAAATTAAAGATAATAGGATTGAAGATGTAAAATTTAAGACATATGGATGTGGTTCTGCTATCGCTAGCTCTAGCATGGCAACAGAAATGATTAAGGGAAAAACAATTAATGAAGTTTTAGAGGTAACAAATAAAGCTGTAGCAGAAGCTTTGGATGGTTTGCCACCTGTAAAAATGCACTGTAGTGTATTAGCAGAAGAAGCCATTGTGGCAGCATTGCAAGACTATGCTAAGAAAAATAATCTAGAAATTCCAGGGATTACGGATCGAGTATTAGAAGATCATAATCACGAATAATAAATAAATCATTAAATGTAATAATTTCAAAAAAATAGAAAGAATATGTAGATTCTTTCTATTTTTTGTTGGATTTCAAAGAAAAAAATGTTATCATCAATTGATGAATTGATATATATTATTATGGGATTTAGGTAGAAATTGAAAAAGATATTAATATTTTTCGATAGATTATAATGGATATCAATTATTTCAGATTTAACTTATGATTATGTTTAAAGTAAGAATATCTATTTTATTATACAAAATAATATCTTTTTTTATTTCAACATAGACTGGGGGGAGGGTTATTATGTCAAAAAAAATAACGAAAACAATGGATGGGAATACAGCTGCCGCATACTGTTCTTATGCATTTTCAGAGGTTGCGTGTATTTATCCAATCACACCATCTTCAACTATGGCCGAATTGGTGGATGAATGGTCTGCAAATGGAAAAAAGAATCTATTTGGTGAACCGGTAAAAGTGGTGGAAATGCAATCTGAAGCAGGTGCAGCAGGCGCTTTGCACGGATCTTTAAGCGCAGGTGCATTAACAACAACCTATACGGCTTCACAAGGGTTGTTGCTTATGATTCCGAATATGTATAAGATTGCAGGAGAGTTGTTGCCGGGAGTATTTCATGTGTCTGCAAGAGCAATTGCAAGTCATGCATTGTCTATTTTTGGAGACCAAACAGATGTTATGTCGGTCCGACAGACCGGCTTTGCGCTATTGGCAACAGGTTCTGTTCAAGAAGTGATGGATTTAGCAGGAGTTGCACACTTGGCATCTATTAAGTCGAGTATCCCTTTTTTGCATTTTTTTGATGGATTTAGAACTTCTCATGAAATTCAAAAAATAGAGAAAATAGATTATGAAGTGTTTGAAAGATTGTTAGATAAGGAAGCTCTGCTCCGTTTTCGTAAAAAATCATTAAATCCGGAGAGACCTTATACAAAAGGGTCGGCACAAAATCCTGATATTTTCTTCCAAAACAGAGAATCTATTAATCGATTTTATGATGCAATTCCGGATATTGTAAATGAATATATGAAAGAGATTTCAAAAGAGACAGGCAGACAGTACAAACCGTTTAATTATTATGGAGCAGCCGATGCGGAATATATTGTGGTAGCAATGGGTTCTGTAACAGAGGCACTGGAAGAGACGGTAGATTACCTCAATGAAAGAGGACAAAAAGCAGGACTTATCAAAGTTCATCTATATCGTCCTTTTTCTGAAAAATACTTTTTTGATGTTATGCCAAAGACAGTAAAAGCAATTACTGTATTGGATCGTACGAAAGAGGTAGGAGCTTCAGCTGAACCGTTGCATTTGGATGTATTAAATATGTTTTATGGAAAAGAACATAAACCCGTTATCTTGGGTGGACGATACGGATTGGGGTCTAAAGATACAACTCCGTCCCATCTTTTGTCGGTGTTTACAAATATGCAAAAAGGACAACCTAAAAATCATTTTACAATATCTATTGTAGATGATGTTACAAACTTATCTTTACCTTTGGAAGAAACTATTGACACATCCTCTAAAGGAACCATGAGATGTAAGTTTTGGGGGTTGGGTTCTGACGGTACAGTAGGAGCAAATAAGGCAGCTATTAAGATTATAGGAGATAATACAGACTTGTATGCACAGGGATATTTTGATTATGATTCCAAGAAATCCGGTGGCATCACGGTATCTCACTTAAGATTTGGGAAACATCCAATTCGTTCCACTTATTTAATAGATCAGGCAGATTTTATTGCTTGTCATAATCAGTCATATGTCACAAGATATGACTTGTTGAAAGGATTACGGAATGGTGGAACCTTTGTATTAAATACACAATGGTCAGATGAAGAATTAGACACCAAACTTCCACATAAGATGAAAAAATATCTTGCAGAAAAAAATATTCAATTTTATACAGTAGATGCTGTTAAAATTGGTCAGGAATTAGGTTTAGGTAATCATATTAATATGATTATGCAAGCAGTTTTCTTCGAATTGACAAAGGTTATTCCGGTGGAACAAGCAAATCAATATTTGAAAGAAGCTATCCAACAAACATATGCTAAAAAGGGAGAAGACATTGTTCAAATCAATTGTATGGCAATTGACAGAGGTCAGCAAGCGTTACATCAAGTTCTAATTCCTGAAAGTTGGAATCATATTGCTGAAGATGAAACAGCCATTGAACACAAAGAAGAACCTGATTATATTAAAAATATCCTTAGACCGGTTACAGCATTACAAGGTAATGACATCCCTGTATCCGCTTTTGTAGGGATAGAGGAAGGTAAAATCCCTGCCGGAACTTCTCAATATGAAAAAAGAGGAATCGCAGTAAAGGTTCCTTGTTGGAATCCTGAAAACTGTGTGCAGTGTAACCAATGTTCTTTTGTATGCCCGCATGCCGTAATTCGTCCGTTTTTGATGACAGAAGAAGAAAGCAAGAAATATGGCGCAAAAGGAATTTCTGCAAATGGAAAAGGATTAGAAGGATATCGTTATCGAATTCAAATCTCTCCACTGGATTGTACAGGATGTGGTAATTGTGCAGATGTATGTCCAGGCAAAAAAGGGAAGAAAGCGTTGGTGATGGAATCCATCGATGACCATATACAGGAACATAATATTTTTATGAATTTACATGAAAATGTCGGATACAAAGAGAATGTTATGGATCGCACGTCCGTCAAGGGAAGTCAATTTGCACAACCGTTGTTAGAGTTTTCAGGTGCTTGTGCAGGTTGCGGAGAAACTCCTTACGCCAAAGTAGTAACGCAATTATTTGGGGAACGGATGGTAATTGCAAATGCAACAGGATGTTCTTCTATCTGGGGAGCATCATCTCCGGCTTCTGTATATACCGCTAATACGGAAGGACATGGACCGGCGTGGGCAAACTCCTTGTTTGAAGATAATGCAGAATATGGCTTGGGAATTCGAATAGCAGTTAAGGCAATTCGAAAAGAATTACAACAGAAATTATCTTTACTAAAGGAACTGACTTCTCACGAAAAATTAAGAGACACAATAGAAGATTACCTGAATGTGATAGGAAATGCAGAGCAAGAGAAACTGTTTAGTAAAGAAATGATAAAATTACTATCAGAAGAAAACTACAGTGCAGAAGAAAAAGAGTTGATTGATGTTGTTTTGAAACAAAAAGAATACCTCGTTGATAAATCTGTATGGATTTTCGGTGGAGACGGATGGGCATATGATATCGGTTATGGCGGTTTAGACCATGTGATTGCATCGGGAGAAAATGTAAATATCTTAGTGTTTGATACAGAAGTTTATTCCAATACGGGAGGACAATCTTCCAAAGCAACTCCGATTGGAGCAGTAGCTAAATTTGCTGCCTCAGGAAAAAGAATCAACAAAAAAGATTTAGGAATGATTGCAACGGCCTATGAATATGTTTATGTTGCACAAGTAGGAATAGGAGCAGACAAAGGGCAGTTAGTTAAAGCATTGAAAGAAGCAGAAGCGTATGATGGCCCGGCTTTAATTATTGCATATGCTCCATGTATCAACCATGGATTAAAAGATGGAATGGGAAAAACACAACAAAATATCAAAGAAGCAGTAGAATGTGGCTATTGGCATCTGTATCGATACAATCCGTTATTAAAAACGCAAGGAAAGAATCCGTTTGTTTTAGATTCAAAAGAACCTATTGCAAGTTTTAGAGAATTTTTGGACAAACAAGTCAGGTATACCTCTTTAAAAACAGAATTTCCTGCCATTGCAGAAGAACTTTATGCAAGAGCAGAAGAAGCTGCAAAAGAAAAATACAAAAAGTATAAACAATTGGCATCAATGTCTATAGAATAGATGTTGGTGAAGTATGAACAACAGGTCCTTTTTCTGTATATGAAGAGAAGATCTGTTGTTCAACTATTATATGTTAAAATAGGATGGTAATTTTATATTTTTTATAGTAAGATCATCATTGTTGAAAAATTCGTACGAAAATAAATGTAACAGTATTTATTTTTTAGAAAAAAAGACTATTATTTTTGATAACTGAGAG